>DYRK01000965.1 GCA_020718785.1 Desulfatirhabdium butyrativorans
GAAATTAATTTTCACTGCGTCATCGGTCGGAGATATACGGCACAGTATTATCTCCTCCCTGCTTCCTTGTGAAAATTAATTTCTGGAAATCTGTAGTATGCAGTCTTTTTCCGGCTGAAATGCAATTTCAGGTGTTATTTCGCAAAAAACTGTTACAGGCAATACACAAATATCTTGGTCGCAATTTTTGCCGCGGCGGATTCGGAGACCTGAGTTCCATTGATTTTGGCAAGCTCTGCGATGTCTGCGGCAATCACTTTTTTCTTTCTGCCCACAGCCTTGATCAGACTCACCAGTTGCCTATAAGACAGTCCGCCCGGTTCCGGAGTTCCTGTACCCGGAATCACCGAAGGATCAAGCCCGTCAAGGTCTATGGTCATATACACTTTTTCCGGGAGCGCGGCAACCGCCCGTTCTATCCAGCGATTATCCGGGGGTTCCAGTTCATGGGCAAAAAAAGGTCTGAAATTCCGTTTTCTTATATAATCAGCTTCTTCGGGCGAAAAGGAACGTATCCCGACCTGTATCACCGGAAGTTTCATATCATCCGCTACACGGCGCATCACACAGGCATGATTGTAGCGGCTTCCGTTCCATTCATTCCGCAAATCAAGATGGGCATCCACCTGCAAGACTCCGATATCGGGAAAAAGCGTTGACGCAGCCATTATCGGACCTATGGAAACCGCATGATCTCCGCCCACAGACAGCAGAAATTTCTTCTGATTCAGGATGGACTGAGCCATAATCTTCATTTCTGTCACCGCTTTTTCCGGATCATCCGAAGGATAAAAAGGCGCGACCGTGTGAATGCCGAGTGATCCCCAGTCGGTCAGCGTTTCTTCGTCCAAACACTCCAACTGCTCAGATGCGTTGAGAAAATGAATAGGTCCTTCTCGTGTGCCGGTTCCGTAAGATACGGACTTTTCATAACACAGCGGCAGAACCGCTATCCGGGCTTTGTCAATATTCGGAACTTGAATCCCGTTTCCCCCGAAGGGTATGTAAGGTTTTTTCATCATCTGCCGATTTCATTTTCAAGTGAATCTAATTCATTTACCAATTCGAGACCGAAATAGTAAATTAATTCCTCACGGACGCCTTGATATAAAGTCAGTCCTTTGTGAAGACAAATCAAGGAATTATCCAATACTTCATTGGACGGATGCAAGACACCTTCATCAAAAGTTATAGGAAATAATGAACCGACCATCGGTTTGAGAATATGGAAATCAATATTATTTAACATGCAGAATTTATGAATCATACACCCGCGTTCGTTTTTATTTATAAAAACGCATGTATTATCTCTTACTTTTGTTCTGGAATACTGACCGCCCGGAAATTCTTTGTCGTATTTATAATTGTCGAGGAACCATTCTGTTCTCGGTATTTTTATATAATCTTCAAGCTGTTGTGCATACATCATTATTCGTCCGACATTATCTATATCAATATCGGCACCGCTTGAACAGCAAATATCATTGCAGAAATCGGAAGATAAACAATGAGTGTAATAGTGAATTGCAAATATGGAGCTTTCAACACGGGCGATTACAGGAACACCATAAATGCCTGAATATTTTTTCTTCAAATCAATAAGCTGATTTTTTTCTGAGCAGTTCATTTCAATTTTCCTTTCTTAGAAACATGACAATTATGTTATCAAACTGATAACTTGCATTTTTTATCGTTGTCATTC
>DYRK01000249.1:0-3325 GCA_020718785.1 Desulfatirhabdium butyrativorans
TTCTGGAATAAACCGGTTCAGAAACATCTATAATTTGCAGACCTGCGTTCTGACAGGCAACATAAAGCATGGCGTTTTCTGCTGCCATTTTCAAAGGAAAATCCGGCAGATTGACGCTGCCCTTGAACTGAAGGACTTCAGGATTACTTATATTGATGATCAGCACCTTTCCCCTGTTGGCGCTCTGATCCGTGTAAGCTATACCCGCATAGAGCTTGTTGTCGGCTATGGCAACACTCCGGGCAGTATCAAAAGCTGTGTACCAGTCATCATATTTCTCATCAATAGTAAAAAGAATTTCGGGTGTGTATGGATCACGGACATCTATAACCAGCAAATCAGGTCCGTTGGCAAGATAAATTCTGTCATTTGCAAATACAAGATCGTAAGCGTTATTCTGAACACCGGAAGATGAGGAAGATACCGTGTCTAAAGAGCTTATCGGCGCGGGACGGCTGGGATCCGTGACATCTATGATTTGCAATCCCCTCGCCCCGTCTGCCAAATATGCGATGCGCTTTGTCTCAGCGTTTACGGTCTGATCTGCCACTGAGACGCGTCGGGCAACTCCGGCTGTATCCAAAGTTCCGATCTGAACAGGATTTGACATATTGGTGACATCTATGATCTGCAATCCGTTCTTCCCGTCCGCAACGTAAGCAATGTGATCCACGACCGTAAGTCCCATAGCACTGCTCGGAATATCTGTGGAGCCGATAACAGCTTTTTTATTGGCGGCATCGAGAAACATTGAAACACGGGTATTTTCATCAAATCCTGTTCCCCTCAGTTCAGCCTGATAATCCTGTTCTGTGATGCCGAGAGTGGGATAGACTGTTTTCAGTTCCAATTTTGCAGAGACTTGGGAATCTGTTGCCGCCAAAATCAGAAAAATCAGGATCATCTCAATAAGACATTGTTTTATTTTCATCAGAACCTCCGGGACAGCAATCGGATTTTCATTTCGGAGCAGATCACCGCGTCCGTGACATCACTATATCCTGTGCCGTAGCGACCGTTTCCTTGACCGTTATGCTGACTGATACGGTCTTATATCCGGGCGCGGCGGCGGTCAGGGTATAAGTACCCGCAGGATGAAAGTAGATGCAGTAGTCACGGGCGCAATAGAAATTACAGTTGCAGTAATTGCTGATTGCGGATCTGCCGGCGCTGGTACGAATGACTGACCCGGTGATTTTCTGCCCTGTATTTTTATCATAGACATAGCCGATAATATGTCCGGGAAGCGGCGCGCTCGGAAGGTTTATTTTAAGATCATATTTTATATTCTCACCGAAAACATCAGGAGCGGCATTTGTCAGCTTTACATAGTAAACCGCATCTCCGGGGCAGTCTTCCCATCGCAATGTCTCATCTTTGCCTGCGCCTGCATTATCTTTTGAAGCTATCGGGTTGCCGGATGCAATGGATGCTTCGTCGTAAAGTTCAATCACAATATCACAGTTACCTCCCAGCGATTCGATCTTTGCCTCAATTTCATATATCTGCCCGGAAATTCCGTAAAATATCACCCAGTCCTCATCTCCCTTATCGTGAAAGGTATGATGCTGAGGTTCCTCATTATCCAAAGCAATGGTGCGTGCCTGAAAAAAACGGTCATCATCTTCATAGTTGTCTTCAAAGCCGCATGGAATAAAGTCCTGAGTCGGACAGTGGATATTTCTGATTCCGCTCATATTTTGCAGAAGAGCAATAATTTTTTCCATGCCGATCTCTTTTTCACCGGACAGAGCAACATCATCCATTCCGACCAGAATTTTCAATCCGATTACGGCATCGGGCAGATTGATCTCACAGTCTCCGTTAAAATCGAATCCTGCGGTTGTGTAGCTGTCCTGAGATAATCCGAGTCCGGGAAGAAAAATCAGCAAGATAAGATAGATAAAGACCATTTTCAGACTTTTCAACACGTTACTTTTTCTTGATTTCATTTTTTGATACCTCCGGGTTTAAGGATAAAAAATTACAGAAAAATAAAGTGTATGTTCTTTCACATCCTGAGAAAATCCGAGGGGTTCAAGAATGTGATCTCCCACATCATTGCCGAAACGGTATTGGTATGCGATATCCAAAGAAAAACGGTCATTCAGGGTAAAGCCCGAACCGATACTGAAGCCGTAAAAGTCATCCGGGTTGCCTTCTGCCGGCGCGGGATCATAAAATATGCCGCATCGTACCGGAATAATATAGCCTTTGTTCGGATTCATAAAACGATATTCAGCCCCCGCTCTTATCTGATGCGTGGGCTTCACATCCGATTCGCTGAGAGGCCGTGCGCTCACCGGACTCTTTTCATTTCCGTTTTCCTCCCGGTAAATGAAGTCGCCCCATTCTGTCCGATAAATATCCGCTGACATAAAAAGCTGATCCGAACATCTGTAAACAAGACCGATTCCGTAAGACATGGGCATTTCAACGGTCTCATTTCGAGCGTCTTGCTCAGAGAAAGTAATGTTTTCAGGTTCGGATATGTAAATCTGATTTTCCTCTATCTCACGTTTGACATCAGCGCTGAAGGGCGTTTTTAAAACTGCTCCCAGAGATAACTTGTAATTAATGCGCCATAACAGACCGATATTGGCGTTAATGCCGCTGAAGGAAAATTTCTCTTTACGGTCAAAATGGATCATGGGCATACCGGCAAAGCCTGAATCGGCGCGGAAATTCTGCTCCCAACGGTTCTTCCCCAGATCATCATCCCAGAAATTCAGTGTGAAACCCGCAGAAAGCTCCGGAATCACCTGAATACAATAGGACAACCCGACTGCGGACAGACCGCCGCTTTGCGCCACATCCCACTGATCTTCAAGCCCTGTCATCGAGTTTTGAAATGTAAACTGCCAGTCCCGATTGAGATCATAAAGATGCTGATAACTGAGTGAGACAACCATGTTGCGGTTGAAAAATCCGAAAGGATAAGTTATACTCAGGTAATTGATATTTTTTTCAGACACGCTGTGTGATCCCGCGGCTTCCGGGTTCGATTGGAAATCAATATCTTCTTTCCGATGAAAACCTGCTGTGACGATTGAAAATTCGGGCAATGTGAGGCGGATAAGCCCGCCGGGATTCCATGAAGCCGCGGTCGCGTCATCTGCCGCGGCAATAAATGCGCCGCCCATGCCGATTGCCCTCGCGCCGGACCCGACCGGATTAAACGAGGACGGTATCTCAAACTCTGCAACGCCGAAAGCCGGAACCACGGGACACATCTGAATTATTATGAGCAAAGCGGCTGAAAGCACAAGATTTTTTCCGATTGAAATATTATCTTTTATCATCATCATCGGATGATAATCTGAGT
>DYRK01000249.1:3425-8318 GCA_020718785.1 Desulfatirhabdium butyrativorans
AAGGAAAACCTTTTTTTATAAAAAATAAGCCGTTGTTTCTTTGCGACCTTTGCGCCTTTGCGAGAAACTTTCTGTATGTGTCTTATACATACGGAAGACATATTTTTTTACATGTCAACTTTTATTTCTCGCAAAATCGCCTTTATTTCGTGTATAATTTAAAAACTGGTTTGGGAAGAATGAAAAAAATAATAACGACTTTTATTTTTCTGGTTCCGATACTGCTCTGCTCCTGTGCCGTGCCGCCGGACCCTGTGTGCGAAAAAGGCGGTATTGCCTATTGCCGGATTAAAGAAAGATTCACGGGCGACTGGTACAGTTATTATAAGCGTGCGCTCTCCTGCATGGAGGCGGCATGTTATGAAGAAGCTGTCTTTGAATTGGACGAGGCGCTGAAACAGCGGCCCGGAGATAAACGCTGGGCAAACACCTACGGAATGCACTTCATGGATTATTTTCCCCATCGGGAAAAGGGAATCGCCTTTTATTTTCTCGGCGATGACGACAGCGCCAAAGCCGAACTGGAACTCTCCGTTGCCTCGGAACCTTCTGCAAAAGCCGGTTTCTATTTGGACAAAGTGCATAAACGCATCATGGAGCGGGAACAGCGGGAACCCGGAAAACCCGATCTGAATATAAGCTATCCCCCGTGTAAACCCGGTAAATCCGATGAAAGAAGAACCCGTGATGATCCGGTCCTTATCTCAGGCGCGGCAGCAGATGAGCGTTATGTTTCGGAAGTCATTATCGCCGACCGACCTGTTTTTATTGAAAATTCGTCACAGCAAATTGCATTCAGAGAGGAATTTGCTCTGGATCAGGGCAGACATGAGATGAATATTTTTGCCCGGAATCTGATAGGCGGCGAAATAGAACAGAAGCTTGTCATTCATGTTGACAGAGCGGGTCCCGTAATCTTTATAGAGAATTTCCGTCAGAATGAGATACAGGGCTATGTCTATGACGAAAGCGGCGTGCAATCCCTTATTGCGGATACGGACGGCGGACGGAAAGCAATTCCGATAGAAAAAGACGGTTTGTTCAAAATTCCTCTCAAGACCGGCGCCGGCAAAGTAATCCTTCGGGCTGAAGACGAACTGGGAAATGAGACAAGCACGGACATCAGCGCAGACATGATGACGAAAAATCCGTCTCCGCTACTGCTTGCACAGAATTTCCCGGACAGCAGAGCAGACAGCGATGTTTCGCTGCTTTCAGCCTCAGACAATCTGCCTGAAATTATACTGAAAGGATGGCAGGATCATCAGACCGTTTTCAGTCAGAAGGTTGACATTGAAGGGCAGATACAAAGCAAAATCCATATTGCCGAAGTGAGCATAGAGATCGGCACACGAAAGTGGAAATTGACTCAAGATTCAGCAGGGTGGGCAGAGCGCAGCAGAATCCAACCTCGGACAGATGAAAGCGCTCTGCCCACCCTACGATTTCAGGTTGCGTTCAACCAATCCCTGAGCTTGGATGAGGGAAAAAACAGTGTCAGAATCCGGGCAAGCGATGAATCCGGCAGAACAGGCGTCAGGGAGATATTCATCACACGGCAGATTCCCCAAGTATTTCAATCCAAATATCGTTATGCTCTGAAGATGTATCCCTTTGACAATGAGGCATCTGGCGGAGAGACAAGTATTACGGGGCGTATTTTCTCAGCAATTCCAATCTATTGGCATCCGTTTCAGTTTATGGATCAGGAAAAACGGGCATGGTTTCAACTGTTTCTGCTGGAAAGCTTCAGAACCCGGAGCCGTTTTCAAATCAGCGTTCAGGAACAACTGAAGCGCATGTTCCGCAGTATCCCTGAGTCATCCGGCATTTTTCCGGTCGCTGACGCTCCCGGCTCTGATCCGCGAGATGAAGCGGAAATCTGCCATTCCCTGCTGCTGGCAGACACATCCGAGGACAGAAACGGCATTGAAGGCATTGCACGCCTTGTTGATATCCGGACATCTGAAATCATCGTTGTGAAAGATGTCTATGACGAATCCAAAGAGCGGTCGGCGTTGCGGACTATGGCAGAAAAGCTTTCCGAGAAATTTCACAGGGCATTGCCGCTGACATTCGCTAAGATTGCAGATGTTACGGAAAGCAATGTCAATGCGATTTTTGAGAAAGAGAAAGCCGCGGAAGGATGGCCCCTGATTGTGTATCGGGAACAGGCTCCGGAACATAATCCCGTGACAGGAAAACGGCTCGGTTCGGATACGGAAATTATTGCCGAAGATGCCTGCATGGGAAAAGATGCAGATATTGTTGTCAATCATTATGAAAAAATCGGGAACAGTCCCCGGACAGAAATCAGAACAGGAGATAAGGTCATCAGCCGATGAAAGAAGACAAACGCAAAAAAGAACAGCAGATTCTCGATGAGTTCATCCGGCAGGGCAGTGTGGACGGCATGGTTCGGAAATATTGGAAGCTGATTTACTATACAGTCAGGGAAACATTGGCTTTTCATAATGTGCCGCATACTAAGGAAGATATAGAAGATTTGCGCGCCGAAGTTTTTATCCATCTGTTTGAAAATGATTACCGCCGTCTGAGACAATATGATCCGAA
This sequence comes from Desulfatirhabdium butyrativorans, assembly GCA_020718785.1. Lineage (GTDB taxonomy): Bacteria > Desulfobacterota > Desulfobacteria > Desulfobacterales > DYRK01 > DYRK01. Next base: position 6,000 of record DYRK01000249.1, read on the forward strand.
AAAAGGACTCAGCCTTTCAGGATGGATCAGGCTGATTGCGAACCAGACGACCTTGAATGAAATCGGCAAAAAAGGACTGCTCAATATGGCAAAGCGGAATTTTAAAGTTCCGGTTGAAGACATTGAAGCCGTGCTGAGATATGACGAGGAGAACAGGCTCGAAGCCAGAGAGACGCTGAAAATAGCAATGGATGCCATTGAAAAACTGCCTCCGGGCGAGACTAAAGAAATGCTGCGGCAGCATCTGCTCGAATTTAAAAGCCTGAGAGAAATCGCCGCGTCTATGGATAAACAATACGGGACAGTGGCGGTGATGCTCTCCAGAGCCAAAGAAAAATTAAAGCATTCCATACAGAAGATATTGAAGGAACATGAGACCTGAGAACGGTTCGGGGTGAGGGGTCAGCGGTTCGGGGTGAAGCCTCTGACCTCGAACCTCCGACCCCTCACCCCATTCTCGTTACGAGGCTCTGCCTCGTAACGCACAGGTTGAGGCTCTGCCTCATTCCTGTCCGGAAAAGCCTGCGGCAGAGCCGCCGTGATCTGTGTTACGAGGCAGAGCCTCGTAACAAGGATGTTTTTAGAATTTTCATGTATAAAAAATTGCCTTTGGCTTGTATATATCTCCGGAGTGCTAAAATGAAATTTTAGCACAAAAGCACTCCAAAAGCATTCCAGCTTATATTTCAGGAGAAAGGATAATTATGACAAAATTATGTATAGACTCAGACACACTTGCGAGTTATTTCGGAGGGAGTCTGTCCGATGAGGAAAAAATCCGAATGATGGCGCATATTACAGAATGCCGCACCTGTCTGGAAAAATTTGCGAGCGCAAGTAGTATTATGAAAAACAGCGAGTTAGATGATTGGGAGCCGGCTTCGGAAAAAACGACCCGCGATTTTCTGAAACGGCTCAATCTTCCCAAGCCTGATGCTTCCGGGAAATCCCTGCGTGACCGGATAACAGCCTGTTACAACCGTATCGTATCGCCGCTTACGGAGATGTTACGGGTGACTGACCCTGTTTGGGTCCGCTCAGGCAAGGCATTGTCTCAGAATGAAATGTGTCTGATGAGGAAAGTCGGCAATCTGCAAACCGAAATATATGCGGAGGAATCGGAAAGCGGCAACTCCACAATAAGAGTAAAAGTATTCAGCGGGAATCGGAATACAGAAAACATCAGCCTTACGCTGATAAAAGACGACGGAAAGATGTTTGCACGGAATCTGCGGGGCGAATCTGTGCGTTTTGATGACTTGCCGCAGGGATGCTATCAATTCATTCTTGAACAGAACGGGCATGAAAAAGGACGCTGCGTTTTTGAAATCAGCGAAAAGGGGCTGCATGAAAAGGACAATTTATCTTGAAGCCTTTTCCGATAAAGATTTCCTGAAGATCGGCATTCACACGCCGGATCATCCGATATGGACCTATGAAGAAATGCCCGTTTCCCCGGACCGCATCGCACAGCACTGCCGCAGGCTTGCCGAGATATTGAACAGAAACAGCAGAAAAGCCGGCAAAACTTCGGATGCGGCAGAATGTCTCAACCTATATGGACGGATGCTGTGCGACGATCTGCTGACGCCGGGCATCAAAGACAGGCTCGGAACAAGCGACGCACTCCATCTGATTTTCAGTCTGGACGATCATTTGGTTCATATCCCTTGGGAACTGATCTGTATCGGAGAGACATTTCTCTGTCGGCGATTCAGCACGGGCAGATATGTCAGAACCCGTCAGAAAATCAGCGGAAACCGGAACCGGAATCTGACAAAACCGCTCAAATTATGGATCATTGCGAATCCTGAAGGAAATCTGCCCGCCGCGGGTGCGGAAGGCATGAATCTCTTCAGATATGCAAATCAGCATCAAGCCCTGACAGACGTTTCGCTTGATTCGGACATCAGGGCGGAGCGGATCAGACTGAGGCTCAAAGATTATGATATGCTGCATTTCGCAGGTCATGCGGAATATTTTTCCCGGCATGATTCCGAAGGCGCCGGCGCGAGCGGATGGAAACTGACAGACGGTTCTTTCAAGGCTGAGGATATTTATAAAATGGCCGGGGGCGCAGCCATGCCCTCACTCATTTTTTCCAATGCCTGCCAGTCCGCCCGCACAGACGCATGGGAATCCGAAGGAGCGGAAGCTTCTTTCGGGCTTGCCAATGCCTTTCTGTATGCGGGCGTCCGGCATTATATCGGGACTTTCTGGGAAATAAAAGATCAGTCCGGCAGTGATTTCGCGCTTGAGTTTTACAGGCATATTTTTTCCGGCAAAAGCGTCGGAGAAGCTGTGAAAGAGAGCAGACAG
>DYRK01000250.1 GCA_020718785.1 Desulfatirhabdium butyrativorans
CGCGGGCGGCAATCTGTATGTGCCTTCGACAGATAAAAACCTGTATGCGGTTTATTCAGCGGGAACTGAAAAATCAAAGTTTCCCGTAGAAGGCGGCGTGTCCTCTTCTCCGGCTCTGGGTTCCGATGATGTGATTTTTATCGGATCAGATGACGGCATTCTCTATGCAATAAATTCAGACAATACGGAAAAATGGAAACTGAATATCGGCGGGAGTCTTTCTTCACCGGCCATTTCTCCTGAAAACGGCTATGTTTATATTACTGCTGCCGATATAGGGCTCAGGGCAGTCTCAGCCGCCGCTGGCAAAGCCAAAGATTCGCCCTGGCCCATGTTTCAGCATGACATACAGCACACTGGCAGGAACACGCCCCGGGCAGATGCAGGAACAGATCAGGAGGTTTACGACGGCGATACGGTCACGCTGGACGGAACAAATTCGGATGATCCCGGCGGATACGGCATCAAATCCTATCAATGGCGCCAGAGTGCCGGCAAATCGGTGACTCTGTCTTCTTCCAATACGGAGAAAGCCGCATTTACCGTTTCGGAGAGCAGCAGCAGTACGACTGCCGGCAGTACGGATACGGCTGACGAAGGATCTCTCACATTCGAACTGACCGTTACCAACAGTCAGGGCTTGAAAGATACGGATATTTGCACGGTCAGCATTGATGAATCCGGAAGCTGGTGCTTTATTGCAGCAGCCTGCGGAAACCGGTATAGTGACAGTCTCACATTTATTTTCATTCCGCTATGTATGGCTCTGATTATCCTTTTCAGACTTCCTAAGTTTCGGAAACTCAGGAACTCTTTGAAACCATAAACAAAAAAAACGAAAGGAACCAAGTATGACTAAAAACAGAATTATTTTGTATCTGACGATTATCTTTATTTTTATCGGCAGGCACGCCGAGGCTGTCCAGATCGGAGACCCTGCCCCGGAGATAAACATCAGCGAATGGGTGAAAGGAGATAAGGTCAATTTTGAGACAGGCAAAGGAAAAACGATTTATGTCATTGTATTCTGGGCAACGTGGTGCGAACCCTGTCAGGAATGTATTCCGCATCTGTCGGATATGCAGAAAAAATTCAAAGACAAGGACGTGGTGATGATTGCGGTCAGCACCGAAGAGACCGAAGATGTCAAGCGGTTTGTCAAAGAAAAGGGAAATGAAATCGCCTATACTGTTGCTGTTGACAGCAATGACGACCGGACTTACAGAAACTATATGGAGGCTTTCGGCATGGATGATATTCCCTACAGCTTTGTAGTCAACAGACAGGGGAATGTGGTCTGGCAAAGTCATCCGTTAGAAGGGCTTGAAGATACTTTGGATCAGATCGTCTCCGGCAAATTCGATCTGGAAAAGGCGAAAGTAGAGATCACCAGAAAAATTGAGACCGACAAAGCAAACCGGCTGCTTCCCGTCTATCGTCATCTATGCCTCAATACCGACGAAGTCGGTCTGATCAAGGCTGTGGGAAGCCGCATTTTATACCATGGCAAAGGCGATCCGGAATTTCTGAATACCTTTGCACAGCTTATTTTAGACACCGAAGAAATCAACCGATATGAAGGCGAGACAGCATTGAAAGCCATTCAGATTGCCGTTGAAACTACCAAAGGAGAGAACGCTTCTATTCTCTCCACATATTCCCTTACGCTGTTTGAAGCCGGACAGCTTAAAGAAGCGATTGAATATCAGAAAAAAGCTATTGCTCTGTGCAAAGATGAAAAGGAAAAAGCCGAATATAAAGAACGGCTGGAGGATTACCAGAATTATCTTAAAGAAGAGTAGTCTGGGGACTGGGTTCTGGGTTCTGGGGACTGGGTTCTGGGGACTGGGTTCTGGGAACCGGCTTTCAGTGACCAGCACCCAGCACCCAGTACCCAGCACCAAGGACACCATGACTCCGAAAGAAGAAAAACAGATTGCAGAATGGAATAATACGCTTTCGCAGGATATTGACATCCGGCTGATGCTTACAGCAGACAGGCGAAGCATTGATTTTGACCGGTTCGGGGAAATTCTGTGCCGGATTGCTCCGAGAGTCCGTATCATCAGGGAAAGAGATGAATCAGACAGACTGCCGCTGATACAAATCGGTCAGACGGTTAAGTATCAGGCGATTCCCGAAGGCACTGAACTGGAACCCTTTCTGGATGCCCTTGACACGCTTGACAACAAATCTGTCCCAATATCTGCACAGATTCAGGAGCGTATCCGTGAAATCAGCGTGCCTGCCGATCTCAGGCTTTATGTCTCGCCGCAATGCCATTTCTGTCCCCGCGTTACCCGGCAGATGATTTCACTCGTGTCAGCGAGTGATCTCATCCGTCTCACCGTGACCGACGGGCTGCTTTTTCCCGAATCCGCAGAGTCAGACCATATCCAATCCGTGCCTGCGCTGCTGCTGGATCCGCATTTCCGCTGGACCGGAGAAATACAGCCGGAGGAAATTCTGGAGGTTCTGAGTCATCGTGACCCTGCTGACCTCAGCGCTGCGGCAATGGAAAGAATGATACTTGAAGGGAACGCGTTCCGTCTCTCGGAACTGATGCTGGAAAAAGAAATGATTTTCAGGGCTTTTCCCGATCTGCTGGTGCATGAGCTGTTTTCGGTCAGGCTGGGAGCTATGGCTGCAATGGAAGATATTGCAGAACAGAATATCAGCCTTGCAGGTACGGTTGCGGAACCTTTGCTGGAACGCTTTGACCGGCAGAACGATCAGGTCAGAGGAGATATTCTCCACATTCTCGGAGAAGCAGGCAATTCGGCGATCATACCGAGATTGAAAGAGATATCGAAGATGCAGTCCGATCCTGAAATCCATGAGGCTGCCGGCGAAGCGATAGAGAAAATCATGCAGAGAGAGGAGTGCTGAAATTTCATTTTAGCACTCCGGAATTAAGGAACAGAATAATGGAAAAATCAGTTTTGACCGTAAGCGTTCCACGGGAATTATTGACAGATTCGGGATTTTCTGAAGAAACTGCGGCAATGGAAATGTTGAAATTGTTTGTCATCAATCTGTACAGACATCAGCAGATATCCGGCGGCAAGGCTGCCGAGATATTGGGCATCAGAAAATATGATTTTATCAGGATACTGTCAGAAGCCGGAATAGCATATTTTGACTACTCCATGTTCGAATTAGAGGAGGAATTCAAAAGCGTGGAGCAATGGAGCAGAAATAATGTCTGACCTCAAAGTTGTCTCAAATGCCGGACCTCTGATTTCTCTTTCTTCGATTAATCAATTAAATCTGTTGAAATTATTATTCGGAACGGTTTTTATTCCCCAAGCTGTTTATCGGGAAGTCGTGATCTTGGGAGACAACCGGCCGGGGCAGACAGAAGTCCTTAAAGCAGACTGGATAAGACAATTGAATGTCGGCAACACCGCCATGTCAAGACTTATGCTTGACAAACTTGACGAGGGCGAAAGTGAAAGCATTGTTCTGGCCAGCGATTTAAACGCGGATTATATCATATTAGATGAAAAGCTCGCCCGCCGTAAAGCCAAACGAATAGGATTGTCTGTAGTAGGAACACTCGGCATCTTTCTGATGGCTAAGAAAGCATCTCATATTCAGGATGTTGCGTCATTGTTAGCTGATTTGGAAAAAACGCCTTTTCGAATGGATAATCGCATCAGACTGAAGATTCTTGAAAAAGCCGGGGAATAAAATAGTCGTAGGGCTGATTTTGCTCGCCCTACAAATGTCTCACATATTGCAGGTAAGCCATGCTGATTAATCTTCAGGGACAGATTGAACGCATCACATACACCAATGAGGAAAACGGCTATACCATTGCCAGAGTAAAGGTTTACGGGCAGCCTGATCTGGTAACCGTGGTGGGAAATCTGACCGCTCCATTGCCCGGAGCCGTACTGAAGATGAAGGGCGAGTGGACCAGCCACCCCAAATACGGCGATCAGTTCAAAGTGGTGTATTATGATACCCAAGTCCCGGCAACGGTTTACGGCATTCAGAAATATCTCGGATCCGGACTGATCAGAGGCGTGGGTCCCAAAATTGCCGAGCGGATTGTGGAAAAATACGGCGAGAACTCCCTGAATGTGATTGAAGACAGCGTTGAGACATTGGCTGAAGTGGAAGGCATCGGAAAAAAACGGATAGAGATGATCCGAAAAGCCTGGGATGAGCAGAAAGAAATCCGGGAAGTCATGCTTTTTCTGCAAACCCACGGCGTGAGTTCGGGCTATGCCACGAAAATCTTCAAACAATACGGCAAACAGTCCATAGAAATTGTGAAAGAAAATCCCTATCGGTTAGCAACAGATATCTACGGCATCGGCTTCATCACAGCGGACCGGATTGCAGAAAAGCTCGGGTTTGCCAAAGATTCGCCGCTCAGAGCCGAGGCCGGCGTCCTGTATGTGCTTCATGAACTGGCAGATGACGGCCATGTTTACTATCCCTACACCCCCCTGACAGAAAAATGCCGCGAAGTCTTGGATGTTGACCGGGAAACCGTTGCCCAGGCCATTGCGCGCTGTGTTGCAGACAAAAAAATTGTGACAGAAGATTTGAACGAAAGCCTTGAAGAATTCAGAGAAAATAACAAAGCCGTCTATCTGGTCCAGTTCCACACCTGCGAAATTGGGATTGCCAGACGATTGAAGATATTGCTTCAGGTTCCCAAATCAGTCCGGAAAACAGATTCGGAAAAAGCCGTGAAATGGGTACAGCAGCAGTTGTCTGTTTCATTGGCTGAAAAACAGATCGAGGCTGTGCAATGCGCGCTTGAGAGCAAAGTCATGATTATTACCGGCGGACCCGGTACCGGAAAGACCACTATCATTCATGCGATTCTGAAAATCTTTTCTGCTCTGAAAGCAAAAATTCTGCTGGCTGCGCCGACGGGCCGGGCTGCCAAGCGGATGAGTGAAACAACCGGACATGAGGCGAAAACGATCCACCGGATGCTTGAATACAGCCTCACCAAAGGCGGTTTTCAGAGAGACAATGACAAGCCCTTGGACTGCGATCTCTTAGTCACGGACGAGGCTTCGATGATTGATACGGTTCTCATGCACCATCTGCTGAAAGCTGTTCCGCTGACTGCCACGCTGATTCTGGTGGGAGATGTGAATCAGCTGCCTTCTGTGGGACCCGGCAATGTGCTGAAGGATATTATTGACTCAGCGGCAGTTCCGGTAGTAGAACTCAAAGAAATTTTCCGGCAGGCAAAAGAGAGTCAGATTATCGTCAATGCCCACAAGATCAATGAAGGCATCATTCCCTGGTCGGACCCGGACCTGCCGAAAAATGACTTCTATTTTATTCAGCAGGAAGACCCGGAAAAGGTTCTGAGCCTTATTATCCGATTAGTCAAAGAGCGGATTCCCGAGCGGTTCGGATTTGACTCTGTAAAAGATGTTCAGGTACTTACGCCCATGCACAAAGGCATTATCGGTTCCGGAAATCTGAACACGGAATTGCAGAAGGCATTGAATCCCGGAGACAGCGGAGTGGAGCGGGGCGGGCGATACTTTCGTGCCGGCGACAAGGTGATGCAGATCAGGAATAACTATGACAAAGAAGTCTTTAACGGAGACATCGGGAGAATTGCTCACATCAATTCCGAAGACAGCGAAGTCATAATAACCTTTGACTCAAGGGAAGTGAGCTATGATTTTGCCGATCTGGATGAGATCATTCTGGCTTATGCCGTATCTGTCCACAAAGCGCAGGGTTCCGAATATCCTGCGGTGGTGATTCCTCTGCTGACCCAGCATTTTATGCTCCTGCAAAGGAATCTCATCTACACCGCGGTCACACGGGGACGGGAATTAGTAGTTATGGTCGGCACAAAAAAAGCTTTGGCAATCGGTGTTAAGAACGACAAAACCCGGAAACGCTTTACCTATCTGAGGCATCGGCTGATCTAGATGGTAGGGGCATGTCGGCGACATGCCCTTAGGTCAGGCGATTCAACACGGCCCTGGAAATCACCATGCGCTGCACTTCGCTCGTGCCTTCGTATATTTCCGTGACTTTGGCATCGCGGAAATATCGTTCCACATCGTATTCCTTGCTGTAGCCGTAGCCGCCGTGAATCTGCACAGCCAGATTAGTCACACTGACGGCTGTTCTGCTGCAATAGAGTTTTGCCATTGCGGATTCGGGTCCGAAAGGTCTGCCTTGATCTTTTACGGCGCAGGCACGGTAAAGCAGCAGGCGTGACGCGTCAATTTCCGTTGCCATATCCGCGAGATAATTCTGAATGGTCTGGAATGAAGCAATGGCTTTTCCGAACTGCTGGCGTTCTTTGGCATATTTTACCGACGAGTCAAATGCAGCCTGTGCAATTCCCAGAGCCTGGGCTGCAATGCCGATGCGTCCGGTATCCAGCGCGGCAAGCCCGATTTTAAGCCCGTCCCCGCGTTTTCCCAGAAGATTGCTATCGGGAACCCGGCAGTCTTCAAGAAAGAGTGAAGATACGGGATTGGCCCGCATCCCGCATAAATCTTCGATTTCTCCTACGGAAAAACCGGGTGTGTCATGTTCCACTATAAATACACTCGCGGCACGTTTGGGATTTTCCGGATCGGTCAGGGCAAAAATCAGCGCACAGCCGCAGACACCGCCGTTAGTAACAAATATTTTTGTGCCGTTGATCACGTAGCTGTCGCCGTCTTTCACGGCATGAGTTTCCACGCCTCCGGCATCGGAACCCGCGTTTGCCTCGGTGAGACAAAACGAGGCGATGTGTTCTCCGCTCGCCAATGCAGGCAAAAATTTTTTTTTCTGTTCTTCTGTGCCGAAACGCAGGATCGGATAGGCTCCGACGCTGTTATGCACGGTCACGCACAGACCTATTGCCGCACATACGCGCGACAATTCCTCTATAGCGATGGCGTAGCTGATGCTGTCTGTTGCCGCGCCGCCGTATTCTCTGGGAATCTGAAGACCGAAAAAATTCAGCGGACGCATTTTCGCGATAATGTCTTTGGGAAATTTTGCCTCCTGATCAATGTCATGGGCAACAGGACCAAGCTCGGTTTCAGCGAACTTCCGCACGGTTTTGCGGACTAATTTATGCTTCATGCAGGGATTGAAATCCAAAATACACTCCTGATTTTTCACAGATATAATTGACAAGCTGATTTATCGGATATAAATACAGTGAATAAAACTTTCTGTCAAGCGGAAACATGCCAATCTCAGTTATGACTTACGCATTTGAATTTATTTTCCTGATCACACTACCGGACAATTTTTCAGATACTTCTGCTGAAACAGACACAAAACGGCTTGCAAAGCCGTTTTACAGCAAAACGCCCCGGCTTAAAACAGACGTAAATCGTTTTTTGAATAAAATCAGAATGTTATGATTTTTTGTCCGGTAGTGTGGCCCGGATACAATATTGCAAAAGCCTTTTTTGACAAAAACGATGCAGTGCTTTTGGGTATAACTGTGGATAATATCCCCACATTGTTTGCATGGACTCAGCAGATGGGAAAACTATGGTTTCCGGTGCTGTCCGATTTCTGGCCTCACGGCGCGGCGGCTGGCAAATACGGAGTGCTTCGCTCTGACGGCATTGCCGAAGGCTCGGCCGAAAAGGATTCTGTCACCGGGATTTCCGATGAAATTTTCAATGCCGGTCATAAAACCGTCGCGGCTGTATCGGCATCTCTATGAACAATTTCGGACGGACGATCAAGCGCATCCCATGGATCAATATCCCGGCTTCGCTTGATAAGCATTCTGATATGTTGAGATCATACTACCGGACAAAAATTTATTTTAACTCGCATAACTTATGAGATTTAAAAAAATATTTCGACGATATAGAGAAAACCTTTATCATTTCTACGAATTCATCAACATGCTCGTTCATATTGAGAAGAATATGTCTGAGATGGTCGAATCCGTGTCTGAAAATACTTTTGGAACGGTACCCGTGTTTTTTGATTTCAACGGTTTTTATCTCATCCATACTGTCCCCGATGAGATAAACCCATACGAAAGCTGTTGCAACGATTCCAGGCAGTTTGTCTATCCTGTCAAAATTTTTAAGATGCGTGGATTCGAACCCGAACCCCCGGGTTTTCAGGCAGGCAGACATTGTTTCGATCTGCCGTCGTTTGGCACAGATTTTCAAAGCATTTTCAGGATCATCGAAGGTTACGGCAATAAGCAGCTCTCCGGTCGGAAGCTTCATGCCGCACACGAAGACTTCCGCTTTTCCTATTTTCCTTAGTCCTTTGAGAATAGAAGGTGTTTAAAAATTAGTACAACTAAATAAATTTTTGTTTACAGTAAAGAAATATTGTG
>DYRK01000966.1 GCA_020718785.1 Desulfatirhabdium butyrativorans
CCGTAATTTCAACAGCATCGCCCGGTTCGAGAAGGGCGCAGACCTGTTCCCTGTCGAATTTCACCGTGAGATCAGGAATGCCGTCTCTGTCATAATCGCCGACCGCCGCTTTTTCCGCACAGACGGTTCCGTTCAGTGCAACAGAATCCTGCATAATATCTGAAATATCATACCCTTCGGGAAGCTCGATAAAACAGGTTATCATCCCTTTGGATGAAAGATTCAGGGTGTCAGGGTCAATATCAGTCACTGCTTCTATTATAATATCACTCCTGAAGAAAGCGAGAAGCTGCCCGTTCAGCCATACATATTCGCTGACGATTCTGCCGTTTCCGTCCGCCTCGGCAGTCAGATTGCCTGCATAGTCGTAATGATACAACGTGACGATGCCGGACGCAAGCTTCTTCACACGCCTGCCCTGTCCGTCGCAGGATTATCGGCGGTGTCATATATCCGTAACGACAGTATAAATTGCTATAAAAAAGCAAAGCACGGACAGGTAACTGAAAATTAAATACAGGTAATAAAAACAAGCCGGTTCGGTCTCTTCAGAGTTTGTCAGTTCCTTATATATTTTTAAGTATTTGTTAACTTTCCACCGCATATTTATAAAATCAATATCTATACCGTTTTCCGATAACCTTGATACAATACATAAAAGAAAACATAACGATACCAAGGCAAAAAGACAAGTCAGACTGAAAAACAACGCAGCTGCGCTCAACGGATTGTCCCTCCGGAGAAACAGAACAAAAATCATCTGTTTTTTCTGAAAAAATTTATACAAAAACATGCCGGGACACGCCGGATCCTTCAATATTCTCAGGTTTAGGCTGTCCCGGCATATTTTTTACAAATGAACTCCCTGAATTAAAACAGGTGACTGATCTGAAAATTCGCATAAGCGGTCATAATGCAATTTTTCACGCCGGAGCGAACCTGTTCAGGGACAGTCAAGAGGTGACGGTCCCTCATCAAGCAGGTTAAATATAGTGCTGCTCGGATCCAATATAAATCCGAGGATAGGAATGGTAAATATTTCTTCATAGTTCGTAGAACTGAGGGATGCTGTTACCGGCAGAAGTGAAGCACCGACACTTCCTGAAATTCCGTAAGAACCCCGGACAATATTTAAAGACATAAGTTCATCTGAAGACGCGAATGCCGAAAGTCCCAGTTTTCCCAAAGGTCCTCCGCCCAAATTTCCGGATAGAAACGGCCCTCTGTAGTTACTGTTTTTGTCAAGATTCCAAATTAACCCTCCTTTTACATTAACTCCGAACGAAGTTATCCCGCCCTCAAATCCGCTGTTGGAAAAAAGACTGACTTCCCCGGATTCAGTATTTATTAATATTTCAAATCCTCCTGTCAAAGCGCCTACAATTCCGCTTGTTGCGCCCACACCGATCATAGCAGCATCAGGATAACTGCCGTCAAGTCCTGCCGGATCGGTCATATTAGTCGGGTCGCCCAGACAATACGCATAGAGATTTACATCTCCCCCCTTGAAACCAATGGGATCAGGCGTGAGATACCGCCCTGTCTGCGGGTCGTAATATCTGTGCCAGTTGTAGTGCAATCCTGTCTCCGCATCATAAAACTGACCCGGAAAGCGGAAACTGTTTTTCACAGATGATTCTGTCACCATAACTTCGCCGAAGGGCTTATAATCAGCCTGCCATACAATATTGCCGTCTTCGT
>DYRK01000251.1 GCA_020718785.1 Desulfatirhabdium butyrativorans
ATTGTATCCCATACGATTCGGCATGCTGCCGACGGTATTCTTCGGAGGAATCTCCTCATCACTGTATCCTTTTTCATCAATCAGGGACTGTCTCACCGCTTCGCCGTAATTCTTGTATAAGTGACGGAGCTTTTCACAGCAGGATCGGCCTGAGTCTGCGGATCGGCAAGAGACCGAATATCTTTTTCAATACCCGGGAAACTGTCTTCCGTCTTCTGTCTCCCGCGCCCCTTATAATTGTCCTGACACCTGATTCCGCTCTCAGATTCTTTCAGACCTTTTTCAGCACTTTCCCTTCCCCATCCATCCCATTTCACGTTCAGCTTTGCGGGCACTCCCTCCGAAATAATCCGCTGTTATCTGTGCCTGATATGTACGCCTTTTGAAACCGGTCAGTCTTCCGGCCGCATCCTTTATTATTGCTCTTGTTTCATCACACAATTTTTTCATTTGCTTTCCGTTTCTGAATAATATAAATATTAAATTTCTGTTCTTTTGAAATATGAAATGAACATATAGCATTATTTTTGAAAAACGGGTAGTGCTTTGTCAAGATTGATTTTATAAGTTGAATTTTTGCTTATTATTTGATTTTAAACTGAATACAAATTTTTCAACTCATAATTTCAATCTTGACAATGCAGTAGATTATTTTTTGGAAAATCCCTTAGTGACTGCATTCTGCTTTTCTTTTGATTCAGCGCAGTCTGTTTTAATGTTCTGTTTAATACCATAAAAACCGGAAGTCCGTCAATACCGTATCAGAGCGGATGAATCCGGGAACACCGATTATTTGTTTCCGATATGTCAGAAATCCGACCCGAAGTTGTATATTATATCGAAAGGTGAATCGAAAATTGAATCGCTTAATTCTCACTTCTCACTTCTAAATTCTCACTTTCAGGAGCATATCGGCAATGAACAACATTCTGATGCGCTGTATTCTCCCTCTGTCATGCCGGATATCCGCGGCTTTGATTATTTGGGTCACAGCATTGTTTTGGCTGCAATCGGTCTGCCGGGCAAACGGCTTTGATTTTGCCGAACTCAGTCTGGAAGAATTGAAAAATGTTGAAATCATAAGCGTTTCCAAAAAACCGGAAAAAATTTCCGAGGCTCCCGCGGCTGTATTTGTGATCACCGCTGAAGATATCCGGAGATCAGGCGCGACAAATATTCCTGAAATCCTGCGGCTTGCTCCGGGCATGGAAGTGGCACGCATCGGCACGAACAGTTGGGCAGTCAGTGCGCGGGGCTTCAATGAATTTTATGCAAACAAACTTCTGGTGATGATTGACGGACGCAGCGTTTACACGCCCATTTTTTCCGGTGTGTTCTGGGATGTTCAGGATACGCTCATCGCCGACATTGACCGAATCGAAGTGATCCGCGGACCCGGTTCGATTCTGTGGGGCGCGAATGCTGTCAACGGCGTCATCAATATTATCACCAAAAAGGCGAGAGAGACACAGGGCGGATTGTTTACTGCAGGAGCAGGGGATCGGGAACCCGGTTTCGGAAGCATCCGATACGGCGGAACTTCGGGAAAAGACGCCTGTTATCGGATTTATGCCAAATATTTCTATCGGGAACCTTTTGATACTCCGGATGAAAACAAAACCGGAAAGCATTATCTCGGAACTCCTGCCGAAGATATGTCCACGGATAACTGGCAGTCTTTCCGCGGAGGATTCCGTTTTGACTGGGATCCGGAACCCTCAAATGCCCTCAGTTTTCAGGGTGAGGCTTATCTGAACGGGGATGACATGATGTCCGAGGTATGGAAGAATAGCCGAGGTCCCGAATTGCTGAATGAAAGCTCCGAAGTCGCGGGGGGACATCTGCTCGGGTCCTGGCAGCATATCATTTCAGACACATCCGATACCGTGCTTCAGTTTTATTATGACCGGACCAGACGTGATTCCCTGCAGGCAAAATACAGCATCAATATTTTTGATGCTGATTTTCAGCATCGCTTTGTTTTTGCTTCAAACCATGAGATCACTTACGGATTGGGCTATCGCTTTATCAGCGATGAGATCGAAGATTTTTATCTGACCTCTTTTGATCCGAATGCCCGGGATCAGTATCTGTTCAGCGCGTTTGTCCAGGATGAAATCCAACTGATCCCGGATATTCTGCGGCTGACTCTGGGTTCAAAGTTCGAACATAATGATTTCAGCGGCTTTGAGATACAGCCCGGCATCCGGCTTCTGTGGATGCCGCATAAAAGCCATTCGCTATGGGCAGCGGTGTCGCGGGCAGTCAGATCGCCGGCGCGTTCCGACCATGACATATCGAAAATTACCGGCTTGGAAAGCTCTTCCGGCTCTGTTACCGGCGAACCGGCTTCTGTCAGAATAAGCGGTACTGAGGAGATTCCTGAGAAAACAACGAATACCGCCTTTGATACCGTTAATACCGAATCAGGCAGCGACAGTTTTGATTCCGAAGATGTCATTGCCTGCGAAATCGGATACCGTGTGCAGCCGGCGGACGGGCTATGGATAGATACAGCCTTTTTCTATAACAGATACAGGGGATTGGAATCAAAAGAAGAAATTCCGGCGGATGCTGTGCTTGCGGGCGGAAAGTGGGAAAGCAACGACTTTGTTCAGACTCAGGATAATATGAATTATTTTCAGCCGGAAAACAAGATGGAGGGAATCACCTACGGCATTGAACTGGCAGCAGACTGGCAGGCAGCAGAATGGTGCCGTCTCAGAGCTGCATATTCTTATCTGACGATGGATATGAGCCTGAGCGAAGACAGCACAGATACGCGGAGCAAATCGGAAATCGAAGGCAGCAGCCCTGAACATCAGTTTTCCTTATGGTCTTCATTGGATATCACAAAACAGCTTGAATTCGATGTCCGTCTGCGTTATATTTCCGATTTGCCTGCCAGAAACACAGACGGCTACACCGCGATGGACACAAGGCTGGCATGGAAGCCTTCTGAAAATCTCGAATTTTCCATAGCAGGGCAGGATATTACAGATTCACCGCATTCGGAATTTTCCGATCTTGAGGTGGAACGCAGTTTTTACGGAAAGGTGGAATGGAAGTTCTGATTTCCGGAGTGCTAAAATGCCGATCTTATTAAAACGGTTTAGCACTCCTCCCAAACGACGGGTGATTATGAAGTTTTCTCAAACCCTTTTTCTGATAATTCTTCTGACAGTCTCTGCCGGAAGTCTGTTTGCAGAAGCATGGGCAGACGAACCGCAGGAGAATCCGATTGATTTTTCGACAATGAGTCTGGAAGAATTGAAGAATGTCGAGATAATAAGCGTATCCAAAAAACCGGAAAACATTTCGGAGGTCGGCGCCGCGGTGTTTGTGATAACCGCCGAAGATATCCGGCGATCCGGCGTCACCGGAATTCCCGAAGCTCTCCGCATGGCTCCCGGAGTTCAGGTGGCGCGCATCGGTCCCACGGATTGGGCAGTCACCATACGCGGTCTGAATCAGCAATTCTCAAACAATATTCTTGTGCTGATAGATGGACGCAGCGTTTATACGCCCATTTTTTCCGGCGTATTCTGGGATATTCAGGATACAGTGCTGGAAGATATTGAACGCATCGAAATCATCCGGGGCCCGGGCGGAACCGTCTGGGGCGCAAACGCGGTGAACGGGGTCATCAATATTATCACCAAAAAAGCAAAAGACACATCAGGCGGACTTCTTACTGTTCTGACCGGAACTCAGGAAGGATACAGTGCCGCAGTCCGCTACGGCGGGAAATCAGGGAAAAATACCTTTTACCGGGTTTATGCAAAACATTTCAACCGCGATCAGTTTGATACGAGCGCGACAGACTGTCAGGATTCTTATTTTCCGGAAGATAACTGGCGTTCTCTGAGAAGCGGATTCCGTGCGGATACTGAATCGGAAAGCGATTCCCTGACCTTGCAGGGCGAAGTTTTTGCCAACCGTTATGATACCGAATTCTGCCGGATATCGCTGTCTTTCCCTTATTTGCTGCTTCAGGATGATGTCTCCGAGTCTGCTGGAGGACATCTGATGGGACGCTGGCAGCATAATATCTCGGAAACATCTGATATTCTTCTGCAGCTATATTACGATCACACAGAAAAAGATCACGATATGACCCGGTCCGCGGTGAGAATCGGCGATGCGGATTTCCGTCACCGTTTTTATGTGTTTCCGGGACATGAAATCGTCTGGGGAGCAGGATACCGTTTCATCAGCGATGAATTTTCCGTTCAGGAGGAATTCTCCGACCCTGTCAGTGCATTTCAACCTTTGGATATCAGCCCGACCGATTCGGATAAGAACCTGTACAGCGCGTTTGTTCAGGATACGATGCTGCTGATTCCGAATAATCTCAGCCTTACTGTCGGAGCCCGGCTTGAGCATAATGACTGCACCGGACTGGAGATACAGCCCGGTATTTCTCTGCTCTGGACTTTCTCGGAAAAGCAAAGTTTCTGGGCTTCCGCGGCACGGGCAGTCAGAACCCCGTCCCGGACCGAGAGCGGAATAAAAATAACAGAAGGGATAATTGACCGCTCGGATGATAAACTGATTCGAGATGTATTCGGTCCCGATATTTCCGGCTCAATGATTCCCGTTGCCCCTGTCACCATAACATTTTTCGGAAACGACCGTCTGGATTCCGAAACTCTCATGGCATATCAGATCGGCTTTCGTGCAGAACCCGCAGACAGCCTTTTTCTGGAATTCACAGCCTTTTACAACAAATACGACAAACTGATTGTCACAGCAGATACTGCCGGACCCTATCCTGAAGCCGAACCTTCCCTTCATTATGTCATCCCTTTCTATTACAGCAACAGCATGAAAGGAGAGGCTTACGGAATGGAACTCAGCGGAGACTGGCAGGTATTGCCGCAGTGGAGACTCGCAGCCTCCTACAGTTTGCTGAAAACCAAACTGCATTGGAATTCCGTTATCGCTGAAATTGAGGAAAAAAGCAATCCCTGCGATCAGTTTTCCCTGCGCTCCTCTCTGGACATAGGCAGACAGATTCAATTGGATGTCTGGCTGCGTTATGTTGACCGTCTTTCTGACAATGAAAATGATATCGAAAGCTACACAACACTGGATACGCGAATCTCCTGGAAGCCGCTCGGAACTCTGGAACTCTCTGTGACAGGGCAGAATCTCTTAGACAGACAGCATCAGGAGTTTTCTCCTTTTGAGGTTGAACGCAGTGTTTATTTCAAATTGGACTGGAGATTTTAAAGGATGAAATATCGCGTTTCAGGCTTCACATTTCAGGCTCTTATTTTTCTGATGTATCTTACAGCAGGTCAAGTCCATGCCCAGCCGACTGTGGGTGAGGAATACAGGGTCAAAGCAGGTTTTATTTTCAATTTTGCAAAATTTGTCGAATGGTCCGAAGAGGCATTTGAAGACAAAAATTCTCCGATACTTCTCTGCGTATTTCCGCCTGATATTTTCAACAAAATCCTTTTCACACAGAACATCGGCACCAGAGAGATTCTGATAAAGCCCTATCAGAACGATGAGGATGTGAAATGCTGTCATATTCTTTTCCTGGGCGTGTCGGACAAAGATTTTGTTCAGGAAAAACTGAATATCGTAAAAGATATGAAAAATATTCTGACCGTAGGCGAAAGCGAAGATTTCACTCAAATGGGCGGCATCATCGGTTTTGCCACCGAAAAAGAACGCGTCAATCTGCTTGCGGAAAAAAGACGGCTGACCTTTGATATCAACCTGGATGCCTCTGACCGTGCCGGACTGAAACTGAGGTCCCAGCTTCTGAGTACGGCACGGAAAGTCGAGGGGAGTCAGTAACCATGCGGATATTCCAGCATATTTCCATCAAACACAAGCTGATACTCATTATCATGCTGACCAGTTCGGTCACGCTGCTGCTGACTTCCGCGGCGTTTGTGATCAAAGATGTGGTAATGTTTTATCATGCTCTTCTCCGTGACCTTTGCAGTCTGACACAGGTTATAGGAATGAACAGCGAAGGCGCGCTGCTTTTCAATGATCCGCGGACCGCGGCGAAAAATCTCGAGTCGCTGGGCGCTATGCCTTATGTGTTTTCTGCCTGTATTTACGATAAAAAAGGAGAAGCATTTGCCGCATATTTCCGCAAAGACGCACCGAAAGACACTTCGCCGCCGCCTATAGCCTCCGGTCACTATTATAAAAAAATCCGGAATAAAAAATACCTCTTCTTCTTCAAGCCTATCCTCCTCGAGACAGAGACTATCGGAACTGTTTTTATCCAATACGATCTGGAAGAGAGGAATTTCAAAATGAGAGAGGCAGGCATTATTTTTCTTGCAGTTATGGCAATGGCAGTTTTCTGCGTATCCTTTATCCTGTCTCATATTCTTCAGGGCATTATTTCCGCGCCCATTTTACATCTGGCTCAGATCGCCAGAACTGTTTCAAAGGAAAAAGATTATTCTGTCCGTGCGAAAAGATGCTGCGAATATCACTGGAACGAAATCGGAATTCTTTCTGACGGATTCAATGAAATGCTCACCGAAATTCAGGCACAGGAGAAAGAACTGATCCGGCACCGCGGACACCTTGAAGAAGAGGTCGTCAGCCGTACCGCGGAACTGCTTCGGACCAACGAAGAATTAGTCCGGGCAAAGAATGCCGCGGAAAACGCAAACCGGGCAAAAAGCGAGTTTTTAGCCAATATGTCCCATGAAATCCGGACACCCATGAATGCGGTACTGGGCTTTACCGATCTGCTTCATTCGCTGGCAACAGATCCGAAGCAGAAAAATTATATCGAATCCATCCGTTCCAGCGGCAGAAGTCTGCTGACACTGATAAATGACATCCTCGATCTGTCCAAAATCGAAGCCGGAAAAATGGAACTTCAGTACGAACCCGTGGATATCTATTCTCTGATTAATGAAATCAGGCATATTTTTTCTTTGAAAATAGCCGAAAAAGAGCTTGAATTTGTGACAGATATAGCCGATGATATTCCGCGGAGTCTCCTTCTTGACGAGGTCCGGCTGAGACAGGTTCTCTTCAATCTGGTGGGAAATGCCGTCAAATTTACTCATAAGGGATACATCAGACTTTCCGCGACCAAGATTTATACCGAGGGAAATATGAGCCGTGTCGAACTGATTCTGGCTGTGGAAGATACCGGCATCGGCATTTCCCCGGAATCCGGAGAAAAAATATTTGACGCCTTCAAACAGCAGGAAGGACAGGACACCCGGCAATACGGCGGCACGGGTCTGGGACTGGCTATTACCAAACGGCTTGTGGAAATGATGGGGGGAAAAATATCTGTCCGAAGCGAACCGGGGCGCGGAAGTGTTTTCGAGATTGCGCTGCACCATGTGCCTGTGGCTGCGGTTCCTGTCAAATCGAAAAAAGACGGAACTGCCGGGGAAAGCCTTATTCTGTTTGAAAAAGCCTTGATTCTTGTGGTGGATGACATTGCGACCAACCGGAATTTAATCAGGGAATTCTTTCTGGACACCCCGATATCGGTTATCGAGGCTGAAGACGGAGACAAGGCTGTGACTGCGGCGGGCCGCTACAAACCGGATGTGATTCTGATGGATATCCGGATGCCGGTAATGGACGGATATGAAGCCGCCCGCCGGATACGGAAGATTGAGGCAATAAAGGATATTCCGGTCATTGCCCTGACCGCGTCCGGAATGAAGGAAGAAAAAGACAAAACCCTGAAGCAGGGATTTGACGGATTTCTGACAAAACCCATTCAGCGTTCCGAACTTTTTGAGGAATTGGCAAAATTCATCACCCATTCCAAAAAAGAGGCTCCTGAAAGAGCGGAAAAAATAGAAATTACAGAGCCGGTTTCTCCTGAAACTATGGAGAAACTCCCTGAACTGACTGACAAATTGGAAAACGAACTGATGCGGAAATGGGATTCTGCCAGAAAAAACAGTTTCTTTGATGAAATCAGCGTGTTTGCAGATCAGGTGAAAGGATTAGGCGAAGTATTCGGAATGAGCGTTCTCCGGAAATACGGCGAAGAATTAGCCGGGCATGTCAGCAGTTTCGATATTGAAAACATGAATGCGACATTAGACGCGTATCCGAAATTAGTAGGGAAAATCGTATCTCTGCGCTCGAAGGGCGGGTGAAACCCACCTTAATCGCTTTTCAGCAAAATTTTTGTAAGCCTTTTTCGTCTTTCATTCGTCATTAAAATAATCGGTGGGTCAGACTTATTTCTGTCTGACCTTTATCATGAACAGGCAGAAATGCCTGTTCTACCTGACCATTATGATTTATAAGATTCGGTGGGTCAGACATTTCTGTCTGACCTTTATC
>DYRK01000252.1 GCA_020718785.1 Desulfatirhabdium butyrativorans
GTGCCGGTTTCAAAACCGACTGAATACTATGAAATACTATTCAATTGGTAACTATTACAGATTATTTTTAGGTGGGTGTGAAATAAACAAAAAAAATCGCTTCAGACCTGCGAGGTTTCGGAAACATCGCAGGTCTTAGCGACTCTCCCCGCGAAAGATGGGGTGAAGAGGCTTGTCTTATTCCGACTGCTGATTCATCAGCGCCCTCAGCGTAGTGTTTTTGAGACGCTTGCTCAGAGCCGGCTGGGAAATCCCCAACATTCTGGAAGCAATGGACTGGTTTCCGTTTGCCCGCCGCATTGCCTCTGCCACAAGCATGTGGGTGGACTGCCTGATGGTAGGCAGCTCTCTCAGATGCTTGAAAGGAAAGGCTTCGTCTATCATAGGCTTCATGGGCATTGCTCTGCTCTCCTGTTCACGGGCGATGTGGGCTTTGAACACATCCAGCGAAAGAATTTTGGATTTGTGCCGGCTGACAGCATCAAAGACCATTGCCCGCAGTTCCCTGATGTTTCCGGGAAAAGAGTAGGTTTTCAGCAACGTGAACAGTTCCTTGGGCGGTGTCGGTTTTTTCTTTTTCATGGCAACAGAGGCCTCTTCCAGAAAACGGTCAACCAGCAGCAAGATATCATCGGGACGCTCCCGCAGAGGCGGAATGTGAATATGATGCGTCCGTAGCCTGAAGTTGAGGTCCTTTCGGAACTTGCCTTCCCGCTGAAGTTTCCACAGGTCCTCATTGGTGGCTGTGATAATGTAGGTGTCCGTATGCTTGGGTTCATCCTGACCCAGGGGCAGGTATTCCCCCTCCTGAAGGAGCCGCAGCAGTTTCACCTGTGACGGTGCGCTCAGGTCTCCGATTTCATCCAGAAACAGCATTCCGCCGGCAGCCTGCTCCACCAATCCGCGGCGGAACTGATCCGCGCCTGTGAATGCACCTTTGGCATGACCGAAAAGCGTATCTGAAAATACGTTGTCGTCAAGCCCGGCCACGTTGACAATTACCAGATTCCCTTTGACGCCGCTGATTTTATGGATACATCTGGCGATCAGTTCCTTGCCCACCCCGGTTTCGCCTGTGATCAGCACCGGCTGGAGCGTCTGAGCCACAGATTCGATGTACTGGAAAATAGAGAGCATTTCCGGGTTGTTTGTGGTAATTTCTGCAAAAGCTTGGGTTTTTTTTGAAGTATTCAATGGCATTCTCACATTTCTGTTTAATGAGTTTTGTTGTCAGGCGTTCAGCCGTTTTACAAGACCGTTATTTATTTTTCTTATTTTCTTTTTATTAGAAAGATTAAGGAAAAGTCAATAGGGTAAAAGCAGTATTTAAGATTAAAAATTTTCTGCTGCCCGATCTTAGCGGTTCCTCTTCAAAAATTTTTCAAGACCTGCAAGGTTTTCGAAGCCTCACAGACCTGACTGTCTGAAAGCGGTCTGACGCCCATCCTCTTTCATAACATTCTTTCTATTTCTTTCAGCTTTTTGTCAAGCCGTTTTTTCGAAATCGGAACAGAAGTTTTAAGCTCCTGTGCAAAAACAGAGACTTTGTACTCTTCGAGCAGCCAGAAAAAATTTTCTATAGCGCTTCGCTTTTCTTCTGACGCGGAAGGGGAAAGTTCTTTCAGCAGCCTGTTCAGATTTTCCGCGTAAGCCTTCACTTCCGCGGCTTTTATCCGATCTTTCTCAAAATCCGTAAAGCCTCTTCCTGCGCGGATCACCAATGATTTTATGTATCTTTCGATGTGAACCATACGCTCGGTGTCATATAAAGCCGCGAAAGATTCAGGCACAAGTCTTGAGAGTTCTGCCCGCAGTTCATCGAGAAAAAAAACAAGGCTGCGGTTCTTTTTTTCCAGATCGTAAAAAGCCGATACTGCTTCATGGTATGTTTTCAGCACGCGGATAACACTGTCTGACTTTTTTTTTCCGTAAGGAAGAATTTCAGTACCCGCGGATTCGGAATAAGCATAAAATTCTTTTTCTGTCCGAATATTTCTGCAAAACAACTCGCTGACAATACTGTCATACAGCCGCTTTTCAAATACTGCCCGCCCGCCGAAAGCATCGGCATAATGCCGCGATTCCCCGGACATGACCAGATTTTTTTTCAGGAATTTCAGGTCATTTGAAAAGTGAAGCACAAAAAGTTTCGCCACACCGGTCTTATGGGATTCATCCGCGCGGTTTTTATCGGGAAACAGACGCAGACGCACGCTGCTCTCATCAGGTTCAAGCCCCGGATACGCGATCCATTTCCCGCCGTTTTTTCCCTCAAGCGTGACAGTTTCGGGCATGTCTCCGAAATCCCAGCGCGTAAGACCGGTTTTTTCCCAGAATCTGCCCGCGGATTCGAATTCCGCGGAATCTATTTTCACCCTGACAGGATCGCTTAAAATTCCCATCTCTCTTCCTGAGCGGAGTTCTTCGCCTTCGGGACCTCTGAGCGATATACGCATTTTGAGATGATCCGGCAAAGTATCCGCGGGCCATGCTGGTCCCGGAATATCAATTCCGAAATGGTTATAAATAAAACTTCCCAGCGATGTAATCAAGGATTTTTCCGAGTCAGGCTGCATTTCATTTATAATCATATTTGCCGTGTCTGCAACAGGCACGAGTTTTTTCCGATATATTTTCGGAAGCCCTTTCAGCAGCGCTATTATTTTTTCGCGTAAAAGACCCGGAACCAACCAGTCTAATCTTTCTGCCGGAATCAAAGGGGCAATTGCAGAGGGAATATTGACCGTCACGCCGTCATCTGCTTTTCCGGGATCGAAATTATATCTGCAATCCAGTCTCTTATCACCGATATCAATGGTGTCGGGATACAGGGTCAGTTCTTTTTCATCAGGGGGATAAAGAAAAAGATCAGCCTTTGTCATCCTTAAAAATTCATCCCCTCCTTTTTTTTTCAGCATAAACTCCAAAGTTCTGATATCACATACATTTTCCAATCTTTTTTTGTAAAAGCGATACATCGCCTCTTCCCCGGCCAAAAGGTCTCTTCTCCGGATCCGGTTTTCCATGTCTCTGATGCCGTCAGCGAGATTCTGATTGTGCTGCATGAATGGAAAAGGGCATTTCACATCGCCTGAAATCAGGGCATTGTAAATAAAAATATCAGAAGATTCTTCAGGGCTGATTCTGCCGTAGGAAACAGAACGCCGGTCAATCACGAGACCGTAAAGGCTTACCTGTTCTGTTGCCGTCACTTCTCCGCGGTTACGTTCCCAGTGCGGATCGGAATAGCTGTATCGGCACTGATCTTTTCCCAGAGGTTCCAACCATCGGACATTGATATTGGCGGCAGTTCTGGCAAAAAGCCTTGATGTTTCAATGAATTCCGCTGCCACCACCCATGTTCCCGGGTTGGCGGACAGACCTGATCCCGGAAAAATAAAAATTTCTTTGTCCTTTGCGCCCTGAAAACAGTTTTTTTCCTTTTTCAAAGCAATATTGGACAGAAATCCGCTTAAAATCGCTTTGTGGATACCGTCATAATCAAAAGGCAGCGGAACAGAAGCATCGGGATTAACATCTTCAATCCCCGCGTTTTTCAATTCCTCGGCAATCTGTCCGCGGATATCGCACCATTCGCGCATTCTCCGGTATGAAAGAAACTGCTGGATGCAGAATTTTTTCATTTTTCCGCTGCTTTTCACATTTTCACGCATAGAATGATACGCGTTCCATACATTGAGAAGGGTTATGAAATCCGAGGACGTATCTTTGAATTTCCCGTGTGCCTGATCCGCTTCTGCCTGTTTTTCCAGGGGCCTTTCCCGCGGGTCCTGGATACTCAGAGCCGAAACAATCACCGTCATCGCATGGAGGCATCTGTGAATACGCGCCTCGATCAGCATCCGTGAAAGCCGGGGATCCAGCGGCATTCCTGCCATGAGTTTCCCTTTTTCCGTGAGAACAAAACGCTTTCCGGCTTTCTTTCTGTCATGAGCCGCGACAATTGCGCCGAGTTCGGTCAGAAGATCGAATCCGTCTTTGATATGTTTCGGCGAGGGGCGGTCAACAAAGGGAAATTCCGAAATATCCCCCAGATTCAGGGCAATCATTCTCAGAATAACCTCGGCGAGATTTGACCTGAGAATTTCAGGGGGAGTGAAAAGAGGACGCGAATCAAAATCCTCCTCGGAAAACAGACGCACGCAGATACCGTTTTCAACTCTGCCGCAACGTCCTTTCCGCTGATCCGCGCTGCTTTTGGATATTGGGACAACCGGCAGCGCGGTGGTTCTCGATCCGGGCGTATATTGGGAAATCCTCGCCAATCCCGTGTCAATCACGTATTTAATGCCCGGAATTGTCAATGATGTTTCGGCAACATTGGTCGCCACAATAATTTTTCTGCCCGGAATCAGAGAAAATACCCTTGACTGTTCGTTTGCCGAAAGCCGCGCATACAGCGGCAGGATATGAGTGTCCGGCGAAATTTTGCTGTCTTTTGCCATGCCCTCAAGAATCTCGCAGGTTTCGCGGATATCCTGCTCCGTGGGCATGAACACCAGCATATCCCCTCTGCTTTTCCGCTCCTGATACAGTCTGTGAACTGCCGCGGCAGCCAATTCGACATGAGTCTGTTCGTCATCCTCATTCCCGGTCAGTTCCGCGACAGGAAAATATCGGACTTCCACCGGATAAGTACGGCCCGACACCTCGATTATCGGCGCATTGTCAAAAGCCTTTGAAAATTTTTCCGTGTCAATGGTCGCGGAAGTGATGATAAGTTTAAGGTCTTTTCTTTTTTTCAGAAGTGTTTTCAGGATACCCAGAACAAAATCAATATTCAGCGATCTTTCATGAGCTTCATCAACAATCAGTGTATCGTATTCATTCAGATACGGATCATTGCGCGTTTCAGCCAGCAGAATGCCGTCGGTCATGATTTTGATGAAGGAATGCTCGCCGACACGCTCGTTGAAGCGGATTTTATAACCCACTGATTTGCCTATCGGTTCGCCGAGTTCTTCCGCGATACGGAGAGACACAGCGGTCGCTGCAATTCTTCTGGGCTGTGTACAGCCGATTCTGCCCTCGACGCCTCTTCCCGCGGCAAGGCAGAATTTGGGAATCTGGGTGGTTTTTCCGGACCCGGTTTCTCCGGATATGATAACTGTGTTATGATCTGAAATTGATTTGACAATATCTGCTTTTCTTGCCAAAACAGGGAGGTCCGGAAGCCGCGCCTCTGCTTTGTTCAGGAGAGCATCCAGATATTTTTTGCGCTGTATTTTTTTCTGTATGGAAGCCTGAATCTGTTTTTCAAGATAAAAAATCTGTTTTTTCATCTTTTCAGAATTCAGGGCATCGCTGTCGGATCGTTTGAGACGCAGGATTTCACGCGTCAGGACATGCCTGTCCGCTCTCAGCACTCGTGGCAATTCGGATTCTATTTTTCTGATGCAGTTCATGAAGCCTGATTATTTTTTTTACAAAAAAGTGATTGAAAAAAAGTTTATCCTATATCACACTGACGGATATTTCTTCTGAAACAGACACAAAACAGCTTGCAAAGCCGTTTTACTGTAATATGATTTTGCAAATCGTTTTTTGAATAAAATCATAATATTATGATTTTATTTCTTCTGAAACAGACACAAAACGGCTTGCAAAGCCGTTTTACTGTAAAACGCCCCTGCTTAAAACAGACGCAAATCGTTTTTTTTGAATAAAATCAAATATAATTATGATACGAGTCAACCGGTTGAATTTTAAGTATTTGAAAAAATCGCATATAAATCATCAGTGTTTATCCGTGTTCATTCGCGGTTAATAATATCAGGTCATTATGATTGCTGTAAATAATTTTTTGTCAAAATATATAGTCTGGTACCCGGCTTTTTTATTACGCGGTCAGCATAATATATGGAAAGCCATGAATGAATACAGAAAAAGCCAATATTATGAACCGGATCAGCTCCGCTCTGTCCAATGGGAGCAGTTCAGACGTATCCTATTGTCTGCATATAACAATATCGAGTTTTACCGAATGAAATACAAGGCTGCCGGGCTTCATCCCGATGATATCCGATGCCGGGACGATATCCGGAAACTCCCTGTGCTGACCAAAAAAGATATTATAGAGAATCAAAATATAATTTACAACAATAATTATTCGGGAAAAAAATTCAGACGCTCGACCGGCGGATCAACAGGAATACCCCTTATATTTTATAAGGACGCCCTGTCCATGGCTGAAATGGATGCGATATTATATCGGAATTATTCATGGATGGGGATTGATATAGGGGATCGGCAGGCACGATTCTGGGGACATCCTTTAAATAACAGAGCGCGTTTCAGACTTGGCATACAGGACAGTGTATTAAACCGGATACGGCTGTCTCCTTTTCAACTGGAAGAAAAGACATATCAGCAGTATCTGAAACAGATAGAGGTTTTCAAAGCCCGGTATATTTACGGATACGCGCAGTCGGTGTTCCAGTTTTCCGATTATTTTTATGAAAAGAAAAAAGACCTGTCTTATCTCAGGCTCAAGGCGGTAATTCTGACTGGCGAAATGGTTTTTCCGCATCAGGTCGCAATCATAAAAACCGTGTTCGGCTGTGATGTCACCGAAGAATACGGCTGTACAGAAGTTGGCGTGATGGCTTTCAGATGCAGACATGGGAACATGCACCTTATGGAAAATCTGCTCATCGAAGAATCAGCAGATATGTCAGACTGTTCCGGCAATATGCTTGTCTCCGAATTGTACGGCAGTCTGTTCCCTTTTATAAGATATCAGATCGGCGACAGAGGACACATTGATTATAACAGAGAATGTCCATGCGGTCGGAAACTCCCTGTTTTTGAAGGCATATCAGGCAGGCAGGATGAATTTATCCGATGTTCCGGGGGAAAGATGGTTGACCCTTATATAATGGAATATCTGCTGGATGAGATGCCTTCTGACTGCGGAGAGGTTTCTCGGTTCAGAATCATACAGAAAAGTCAGGCTCATATTGATGTGTTTTTTGTGGCAAAAGGAAATCCTGAACGCATTCGGGAATATGTCGGAAAAGAATTTTCCGCCAAATTGTCGCAGGATATGAAAACAGAAATCTATTTTGTTCCTTTTTTGGAGAGAACCGCGGCGGGAAAATGCCGATGTTTCATCTCTGAAATCTGAGAACCTATCCCAAAATTATCTGCAAAATGACAGCAAATCCGTGTCACCTTTTTCCTCTTATCAGCCGATCCAAGCGTTTTTTAAGTTTTGTTTCGGGCAGTTGTGTATAAGCATCGGTCAGAAGATTGAGAAAATTTCCCTGTAAATGCGAGGTACGTCCGCCGCTGCATAAATGTTTTTCCGCGCCGAAGGAATTTTTAAAAAAAGTCAGACCCGAAACTGAGGAATCTCCCGGCATTCCTCCCAAGTTGAGAGATTCGACGCCTTCTATATTGAATCGCTCTATTTGTTCGGATAAAATCAGCGCGTAAGCTCCGAGTTCATATCCTTTGGGTTTTGAACCGACGAGCAGCGGATAGGCGCGTGTTCCGGCAGTGAGTATGAGTTGCGCGCAAAGGATTTCGTCGCCTTGTTTCACATAAAAAATTTTTGCAATCTTATTTTTCAGGAGGTTGCGGATTACATTGCTGTCAAAATAAGGCATATAAAAGTAAGAATAGTCTTCGTATCCCTTTGAAAGCCTGACTGCCATGGTTGCTTCCAAAAGTGATATCAGTATTTCCGCCCATTCCGGAGAATAGCTTTCATGGACAGTTAAGCCCTGTTCCCGGGCTTTTTTTATTTTTCTTCGGATCATCCGGTTTATTTTTTTACTGACATCCGACTGAGTTCCCCTCAGATCAATAATATATTCCTCACGGGTGATGCTGTGAAAGGACAGTCCTTTGAAATCAAGGGAATAAGGGTAGTCCCATGAGCCGAAATGCAAGTGCGAATACCTGTTGATTCTCGCATAATCTGTCAATTTTTCAAGACATGCGCGGGGAAAAATCTCGGATGGGATACCGGTCGGACCGCTGAAGAAAAATATGCTTCTGTACAGCGGTTTTAAAATACGATAGGGCGGCTCAACACTCAGTCCCGCAGCCAAACTCACAGTCGCGCCATCGGAAACAAAGCGGAAATATATCGGCGTGAGTTTCGGTTTTCTGAAACATTCCAGCCACTCGGGTCTGATAAACAGATTGGTGGGGAATGATTGCAGACAGGCATTCCAGCGCTGCAAATCCGACTCTTCGATGATGGTGATATGCGTTTCAGTCATTTGTTGTTTCATCCGGATCAATCCCTAATGACCGAAGTTTTTCTGCCAGTTTTTC
>DYRK01000253.1 GCA_020718785.1 Desulfatirhabdium butyrativorans
GTTTTGTTTGATTTTGAAAAAAAAGTCAACTAAAATCTTTTAAGTAAGGGAATACTACCTGCGGGCGAGGTATTATAATCCGGGGAACGGGAGGTTTATAACGAGGGATACGTACAAAGGCAGAGTGAAAAAGCCGATTAGTTTGCATAACTATCTGTATGCGGATGCAAATCCGATATACTATACGGAGCCGAGCGGAAAATTTTCAATTACGGAATTCGGCACGGTACTGGCTCTCATAGCAGTTTTAACTATTCCCGGTGATGTCAGCCCCGACCTCCCGCCTCGTCCTCCTTCAAACGCATCCGAGTATGAGAGATCTGTGGAATATGCATGGCAGGCTTACCAAAAGGGATGTTATAATCCCAACTCTCCTGATAATCCGAGCATTACAGCATGCAATATGGACTTTGTCAGAATAGATGATTCCATAAAAAAAGTATCTGAAAAATGGCCGGAGGTTGATACATATCATGCAAAAGAAAGTCATGAATCACCCAAAAGAATAGCAAACACGGGCTATAGTCTGAAGGTTTATTTTGACGACTATGAGTTGGGAGATATTATGGCTATTGTTACTCCGACATCCAGTATCGCACATTATTGGCAAGGGGCCCAGTGGTATTTTTT
Source organism: Desulfatirhabdium butyrativorans (assembly GCA_020718785.1). GTDB lineage: Bacteria > Desulfobacterota > Desulfobacteria > Desulfobacterales > DYRK01 > DYRK01. Next base: position 631 of record DYRK01000253.1, read on the forward strand.
AGGGATCAGGGGTATTAATTTGCAAAATGCACAAATAATGATGCTTAATTTGAGGAAGTGTAATTAAAATCGGAAAAGTAATATGAATTCGCTTTCAGATATTTATGAAATATCGGTAGCAAATGCTATCTAATACGAGCCTGAAGCGTCTGCTACCTTTGATTTTGAAAGCGAATTTTTATAAGATTCCGGCATATCTCCGGCCGTCCGTTTTTCATAAGAGTTTATTGGCAGTATCAACATAATCAAACTGAATCAGTATGTTATAGAGAAAAAATTATATATTGCCGGGTTGGATACCCCTCAAAAAAGGAGTCTGACTTAATGAAGTTATCTCAGACAGTCAGCAGATTTCTGTCGGCATTGCGATATATTTTGCAATACAAAACAGTTATTGCAATTATAGCAGCATTTCCTTTTGTTTCTGCTGCCTCATACCTGTGGCTGAATGCCCCGAATTTTTACGGACCTGTTCATGAAGCGTATTGGCTTGGAGGGCAAATCTATAAATTGGGCTTGCCGTTTACAGGATTAATTCTTTATGGCCCCGGTAACTTCAGTGTTGAAGATGACCGCTGGCTAGTGCCGGTATTGGATCTGTTATTCTTTTTGCAGTGGATTGTCTGGATTCATTTGTTGAATTCATTAAAAAAACGGTTGAAAAAAATGATAAGAAGATAGTTGAAAGAAGAGAGTGCGGGAAATCTGACCGTGAGCTATGTTTACGGGGACGATCTGATCTCTCAGAAGCGGGGCGGATCGGTCTCGTATTATCACTACGACGGACTCGTTGAACGCAGGGTTTGATTTGCTCACTCCCGGAGGGGCGGATCGGTCTCGTATTATCACTACGACGGACTCGGCAGCACGAGAATGCTGACTGATGCGGCGGAGAATGTTACCGGTACCTACACTTACGAGGCGTTCGGCGATCTCCTCCACCGCACCGGAACTACGGAAAACAGCTACCTGTTCACGGGCGAGCAGTATGATCCGAATGCGGGGTTTTATTATCTCAGAGCGAGGTATTATGACTTAAAATCAGGAAGGTTTGTTTCATCGGATCCGTGGCAGGGGAGCATGACCGACCCGGTGACGCTGCATAACTACCAGTACGCCAAAGCAAATCCGTTGATGTATGTTGATCCGAGCGGGGAATTTTCACTCATAAGGGTTCTTGCCACTGTGTCCGTTGTTTCAGCGCTGACAGCAATTGTCTATTATAATCCCCCAGTGTCAACTTGCCGAGAATGTTCAATGAGAATTTATGAGGACATGAGCATACGATTTCCAGTTATCGATTCCGGTGTGAATAACCATATGAGACACTGTACCGCAATGTGCGAGGTCTCCAAACAATGTCCTTGTGGCAGAACGTGCGCATTTTTGGCAGGTTATGCTAATGAAGTGTTCGGAGTCTGGGGGTGGGATGATATCAAAGCCAACAGTGTCGGAAGAGGATGTTATCAGAGTTCCAGTTGTGAACAGTGCTGTCGGAACAGTGATCCTTTTGGATGGTTATAATCGTTAACACAAAAACGCCTGATTTCATATGACTTATAGGGAGTCTTCTCTATAGAATCACCCATGAACGCTTCTGTCCGCGTAGGTACAGAAGAGGTGATGAAGTCTGTCCTTGTCATTCTGAGCGCAGAGAAAAATCTTATTTATATAACAAATTGTTATAATAAAAACAATTTTTCTCTTCGCTCAGAATGACATTTCCGAACCACCTACCCTTGCACTGCTACGCGCTTCTGAATAAGGGCTTTATGATAAAAGTTTAAAAATGAATTAAAGATAGATGGTGAATTTTGTGTCAACTATAATAAAGATTCTGTTACTTGTTCCGTCAACTCTTGCGGCTTTTGGAATTGTCGGCAAGATACCGCCCCTTTTCTTATATGGCCTTATCAGTCTTCAATGGCTGACTATTATCACAGTATCTTTCCTGCCGCTTATGCTTTTTGGCAAGACATGGACAGATCGATTTTCGAGATACATGGGCGTACTAGCTGTTTTTATTTTGTTGCATTCTATGCTGACATATTCGGATCAGAAAAAAATTCCGATCAAGATCGGAATGTCAGCACACCAAGTTCACCATATTCTTGGTGAGGGGCGCAGATTTGAATCTTCTCAAGTGGTTGCAAGGATTGAAGGAGTCTCATTTGCCTCATTCAAAATTTCCAACTACTGTGAAGCCGTTCCCTATAAGGATGGTGTGTTATATATCTATTTCAACGGTCACGAACAAGTAGAACGAGTATTTAAGGGTAGGACATAGAATGCGGCCCGCTACTCGGCAAGCAGTGTAACCGACACCTACACTTACGAGGCATTCGGCGATCTCCTGCACCGCACCGGAACTGCGGAGAATAACTATCTCTTCACGGGTGAACAGTATGATGCGGATGCCGGGTTTTATTATCTGAGGGCGAGGTATTATGATGCGAATACGGGGAGATTTGCAACGAGCGATCCGTTCCGGGGATATCTGTCCAGACCGGTTTCTCTGAACAAATATCTGTACGGTGATGCAAACCCGGTGATACATACTGATCCCGGCGGAACAATGTCGCTTGTTCACCAGATGGCGGTTATCGGGATTATGGCTGATCTGGGATACAAAAGCATTTCGGTTAATAACAATAGTTGCAAAGTGCAGTCTGTTGCATGCAATTGGATCGGTACCAATTATGAGCAAAATGAAATCAACCTTCAACATAATGCTCTCCATATTACCGAACAGAGAGTAAGACCGTTTCCTTTCTCTGATCATAACTGCTGCCAGGCTGAACGGTGGGCGCAGGGCTATCTGATAAAGAACGGCAAAAAACAGCCTTCCTTTCAAAGCAGTCTGAACGTAACCGTATATCCGGACAAATTCGTCAATGACAATGCTGATTTTAAATGGAACGGATCCGAATTCATAGCCATAGATCATCCGGGTCTCAGAAATTACTCCAAAAACGACGGGGAATCAGAACTTTTTACAGAGTTTAAGATTCTTGTTTTTGATAAGTGCGGGGGACAGAAAAAGAAGGTTTTTGAAAGGAAAGAGAACTACTGGATAACAGTTGCAGCAAAACCTGATTTCCTTTTTCCTTCCTTCATCTATGATAAAGGAGGATTTGATAACTATGGAAAATAAAAATCACATCCCGGAACTGAATAAGAAGTATCCTGTCCTGATTTTCATGACAGCGGTTTTCTGCGTTTCTGCCGTATCAGAATCATACGGCGGAAACAGCACGGAACTTTTATGGGAAGACGGACTGCCCTGTCTGACAGTTGATTTGCCTGAAGGATATAAAATAAAAAGAGACAGATGCGATGAGGTTTGCAGGTTTATAATTTCAGAACATTTTTATGATTATCCGTTCAGCAGGAAGGAAAAAGAGCTGGTTGACAAAATCAGAAATCAGACTGCAGAATACCCCAACGAGGCAGCCATGAACATTCTTATCGGCAGGAAAGACTATACGGAAGATCTCTCACCTGCGGGAAGCGTTGAAAAGAATGACACTGAGACGGGGGACAGGAGGAAAATCACATGGTCAACGGTTGTTATTGACAAAGAAATGGTTAGTGACAAAAAATATCCGAACAGCCGGGCTTTTAAAAAATTGTATCACAGCGAGGCTCTATTGAAAGACATATACGGGAATTCCGGGAATACGGCAAAGCCGGCGGAAAAGCTCATCGCGTCTTTTATAATCCGTAGCCGGAGCCGGAAAGGTGTTTCGGAACTTCAGTCGGCTGTAAAAACATTGAGACTCAGCAGTGTTCCGTGCAGAGACCCTCGGAAAATCCGGTATTCCGAACTGCAGAAAGTGTCTCCTGAAGAACGGACGGACATTATTATGCAAAGGCTGGAAAGAGATGAGTATGAATTCGGTGACAACAACTGCAGATACAAAATCTCCTTCAACGAACTTGTAAACGAAGACGGAGATGTGTATCTCATAGATGACCTGAGGATAGCAGCTTCGGAACAGATCATCCCCATAGGAAAAAAAGCTGTTCCGGTACTCGTCAGATGGCTCCGGCACAGGGAACTCCAGATTAGATATATAGCATTGATTTCTCTGGAAATAATTACCGGAGAACAGCCGCCTTATTACTTTCTGGGAGGGGCTGAGGAATCCGAATGGATTGAAAAGTATTCAAAGATATTTCTTCGCTGGTATAATATGAAGTCGGATTAATTTTTTGATAATTATGGCCTATAAGACTGACAGATGCGGCGGGGAATGTCACCGACACCTATACTTACGAGGCGTTCGGCGGTCTCCTGCACCGTAGCGGAACCACAGAAAACAGCTACCTGTTCACAGGTGAGCAGTACGATCCGAATGCGGGGTTTTATTATCTCAGGGCGAGGTATTATAATCCGAAGGACGGAAGATTTACAAGTGCGGATATTTATCCCGGAAGAATTTCCGAGCCTGTCACACTGCACAGGTATCTCTATGCCGATGCCGATCCGGTAAACAATTATGATCCGAGCGGCAGATGGACGATTTCGGAAACTGCGGCTGTCACGGCTCTCATGTCCGCATTGACGATCGGTGCGATAAGCACTCATCAGCAGACGGAGAGGACATATGTCGGTCTGTACAGATCAGGCTCTCTGAATACAAATATTGATGAGAGATTGTCGCCTTATATGGCATACAAACTAGGTTCGCGAGAGTGGAGCAAGCAGAAAATCGCAGCAAAAACAAAAGTTGAGGAAGGTGTAAGAGAGTCCGAATGCAGGGGGAATATCCTCTATCATTATACAAATAAAGGCGAAGCACATGATATTGTAATATTTAAAGAGATGTATACTTCTTCTCCGCATCCTGGCAGACCAGGAGGTGCTTATGCCACAGATATTCCGCCCTGGGCGAAGATGACCCAGCAAGAACTGAGGAAACAATTTTACTTCAGCAGACACCGTATAAAAAGCGGAGATGTGTCTTGGTTTGTTGTATTATGTAATAATGTTGAGCCATTTTTCGGATCCGTAGGCAATAATGAGTGGGTAAAAGAAGATGTTGCATCCTCCACACCTGTGAATGCTATCACATGTGGGAGAAATGCCATGCCATAGGAAAAAAATGGAGAGAGAGAAAATAATCAATGAGATAATCGACTTCGTAGAAGGACAAGGCCGTTTTTCAGAACGCAAGGAACATGTCGGAATGAGCGCATCCCTTAGTGGTGAGCTATTTGATTCTTATTTTGAGAGTTTGGACTCATCGTCCAAGAGGAATGTAGCTCAGATACTTACAGAGAGCGCATTGGGAAATTGCGAGGAGCTGATACCGCATATGGCTGTTACAACCCGTTTGCTCGCAAGCTTATGCCGCCGATATGGCAGATATTTCCAATGTGGTCGGAAAGCCCTCGAAAAAGAGTTCAATGACTCTGAAAACCATACTCGTTGGATAAACGCCAAAGACATTGGATATACTCCGAGTGATCTGAGTTATAAGGAGGACTGGCATTATTCCTTAAAATTATATGGCATTCTATGTTACCTCGGATCCGATGCCACGGACGACACCTATCACTACCTGCTCGGGAATTCCCGATCTCACAGATTCCGAGAAAGCCTGATTCGTTCCAAAAAAATATTTGAGGAATGGATTGCAGATAGTGAATCAGAGTGATTTTTTTCTCGTTCCCAAGCTCCGGCTTGGGAACATAACTGCTGACAAAACTCCGGGGTTGTCAGCATCGGAAACCGGAGCTTCCTGCACAGCCATGTAAGGCGGGCAAAAGCGAAATGTTGCCCACCTCATTTCCGCTGTCAAAAAGGCGGGTGGGGATTTTTCCGCATCCCGGCAGGCATCCCCAGTCATCCGCCGGATTACGCTCTGTCAGTCCGGCCCGCTCTTCAACAAAAACCTCCACACTGTAACTTACTGCCTCGTCCTTCGGCAGGCTCAGGAAGCGTGTATTATTACTACGACGGGCTGGGCAGCACAAGGGCGCTGACAGACAGTGCCGAAGGCGTAACCGACACCTACGTTTATGAGGCGTTCGGCGATCTCCTCCACCGCACCGGAATCACGGAAAACAGCTACCTGTTCACGGGCGAGCAGTATGACCCTAATGCTGGATTTTACTACCTGCGGGCGAGGTATTATAATGCTGAGAATGGAAGATTTCTAACCTCGGATCCGTGGCAGGGAAATATTTATGACCCTCTGACTATTCATAAATATTTATATACCGCTAACAATCCTGTAATATTTATTGATCCGAGTGGAAATTTTTTTAATCTAACTGATGAACTGACCGAAATAGAACTTATCGGTATTATTTCAATTACAACGGGATTAATGATAGCGGCCATACAGGAAAGCACGAATACAGGTACGAAAGGTATAACAAATAATAACAATAATACACTAACACTATATCGCGGTGTAAACGGCAAACATCCGAAGCTGTATGAAGCTCGAATGGGTATAGCAGTTCCATGGGCTGAAGATCACCCTGATGAAGCACATAAGGATACTGATGAGCATCGGAATGGTAATGTTAACAGTATTTACACTTCTTGGACTAAATATCAAGATTTTGCCGAACACAGAGCTGATTTATGGACAAAGGAAGGATTTGCCGGCGTTGTATTGATAAAAAACTTCCATAAAAATGATGTGCGGCTTATATCCTTCCCGGATGATCCTTTTCAGGAAGGCGAATTTCTGGTTATAGGAGTTGTTTATGCAGATAATGTGATTTATAGATAAGTATCTGTTCAAAAATTTCACAATCTTTTCCGGATGTCGTATTGTGAATTCCAGGCTTTAGCCGACTCGGAAAGGCTACAAAATTATTGATTAGGTACTTGACATTTACATTCCTGAAGAAGAGATGATAGATTGAGTTTTTTTTAAATAATTTTTAAGTAATTATAAGATAAAGTCGCTTGGGGAATGTATCTGATGGGAGTTATGAGATGAAACTGAATCTGATAGAAATTTTGCTGAATGACGAAAAAATTTATCATGTTTTTCCCGATATCGTCTCATTGATTAAAAAAAGAATTTCTGAAGGAGAAGTATGTTCAATGAGGGTTGGAAAAAGAAAATTTTCTGCGGAGCATTTCTCGGATATATACAGCAGCAGGCTGAAATGGATAGAAAAAAAGCAGATGCTGAAAAATTATGACGGGTTGGAGAAAACGGTCTGTATATTAAGCCGATTTGAAGGTTTTTTAGTCGTAGGCTCCCTTGATACGTCAAGAGAGCATATAGTAATTTTCTTTTCTGAAGACTTGAAAGAAATAGTGGCACTATTCAAGGTATCCAAGGGATAGCTGACATGTGATACTAATCATACCGCTGTTTTTTTGTCCGAATCTCATCAATCAGATGATGAAGGACTTTACGGACAATTCTTATGCACAGCTACCTATTTCTATGATGACAACGACCGGCTGAGAGAGGAGACAAAGAACGGCTCCGTCGTCACCTACACTTACGACAACAACGGCAACACCCTGAGCAGAAGCGTCGGCACGGAGACAGTCACTTACGGGTATGACTACGAGAACCGGCTTGTGTCCGTTCAGGGAACGGGCAGCGCCACGGAGTACGCATACGATGCCGACGGTATCCGGGTGCGTTCCGTCACCGGCGGCGTGGTCACGAATTATCT
>DYRK01000967.1 GCA_020718785.1 Desulfatirhabdium butyrativorans
GCCGGAAACCTCCGACCCTCTAAAGATAATTCTTATTTCCGAAAATGTCTACTGTAAAACGGCTTTGCAAGTCGTTTTCAGCAGAACGGTTTGAAAAATTGTCCGGCATTGTGCGTCCGGGCAGTATTTTTTTGTTTTAAGCTTGACAGAGGCTGCTTTCATCATGTATCTGAACAATTTTTTAAGCAGAAAATAAAGGCTTGAATATTCGGCAGCCTGTTTTCAGATATCGGATTTCAGGGTCCGGGGGCATCAGCCGCCCAGTCGAATTTTTCGGGGATTCGGACTTTCCGTCTTTTATCATGCTGATTTTCATCATATATCTGGCTGACTGCAAAATATATCCGGTTTCTGTCAAAAAAACTGTTGAACAATTTTTCAAAATAGGCTAAATTATCGCCGATCTTTTCGGAAGATGGCTTTAAAGTCAATGATAATAAGAGATTGAAAGTCTTTTGCCCTTACTGTCTGTGACAGATCAGATGGCAATCCGAATAAACGTAACGGGGTTGAAAATTGCCTGTCTCAATCTTGAATCAGTGAATTCATCAGGATGAACTGTTGCAGACTTCCGGAAATCAAATTTCACTGCCTTACAGTCCGGAGATATACGGAAAGTATTATCTCCTCTCTGCTGCCCTGTGAAATTCAGTTTCCGGAAATCTGTATATCGCAGGATACAGGGCAGGCAGAGTCTGCTGACCGGTTACATCAGTTATTAACATAAAGAAAGGAATAAAGTGCAATGACAACGGAGAATTTGGAACCTCAGAAACCTAAGAAACAAGTGACGCCCACGAATCTGGAGCCTTATAAAAAAGAGATGCTGAGTCAGTTGAAGGAAGCCGAAACAAAAGGCTTCACCAAAAGCAGGCTGATCGGAAAATCAAGGCCCAAAACAAAGGCACTCAAGGAGCTTGAGGAAAGCGGCGAGATCATCAATCTGGGGAGCAAAGGCAGAACGCGTTATGTTTTGAAAGAATTCGACATGCCTCTGGAAATCGGCTACGAACTTCTTGTAAAAAAAGCCGCGTCCGGCAGACCCGCACTGTTCAGCCGGACAAAACTCAGAGAACTCGTCAAAGGTGCGCCTGCCAAAGTCATGAAGAAAATGGATGAGGCTATTGACCGGCTTGTCCGGGAGAAAAAACTGATCCGGCTGATATCCGGCAAAACAGCATTTTTCCTGCATGCTGCCTCTATTCAAGCTTTCATTGCTTCCGACATGGCCGAGCCTGAAGAAAAAGAGCATTTGTCTGTGCCTGAATCAAAACCTGAGCCGCCTGTGTCCCAGCCTGAACCGAAACAGCCTGAGCCTGTGTCCGGTCTGACTGTGGAACAGGTGACAGGGGCATACCGCAGAGTCATGAACCGGGTCGGTTCTCCGAATATCGGAATATACGAATTGCAGAGAGAACTCGGCGTTCCGATGGAGATGCTGAAACCCTTTCTCCTGAAAGAAAATCAGGGCGGCAATGCGGTGCTGGTTCCCGGAGACTGGTCTGCATCTTCCGAAACAGTACGGTCCGGCGCGGTGTATATAGAAGGCAGACCGCATCTGCTGGTTCGCTTCAAAGAATGAATGTGCGTGGTCCGGAGGTCAGGAGCGGGAGGATAACTCTTACCCCTGACCTGAACATATTAACAGTGAAAGGAGTAAAATTGAAAAAATGGAAGCCGTGCTGATATCACCTG
>DYRK01000968.1 GCA_020718785.1 Desulfatirhabdium butyrativorans
GCGTTCCCAAGCCGGGGCTTGGGAACGAGGAATGCTGGATTCAAACCCGCTTTGCGACTTATGTATCTGTTCCGGACCCGGATATCGGATTTTCTGAGCATGAACGAAAAAAAAGAAACAATTCTGTTTGTGGACGATGAAGAGAATATTCTGGAAATTGCCGATGAATATTTCAGGCAAAAGGGATACACAATTCTCACTGCAAAAAACGGCGCGGAGGCAGTAAGTATTCTGGAAAGGGAAAAGGGAAAAATTGACTGCTGCTTTACCGATATCAATATGCCTGAAATGGACGGACTCGAACTTGCGGAGTGTATCCGCAAATCAGACAATACCATACCGGTCATCGTAATGACAGGCTATCCGTCCCTGAACAACATTATCAGAACCCTTAAAAACGGTGTGGTGGATTTTCTTATCAAGCCCGCGAGCCTCAGTCAGATGGAAATGAGTGTTCTGAGGGTGATGCGCGAGCGTCAGCTTTTTGTCGAAAACATCATTTTAAAAGAAGAGGTTAAAAAAAAAGAGCAGCTTGAAAAAGTCAGCCGGGAATTACGCTCAAAGGTTGAGGAACTTCACCTTTTAAACCGCATTATGGGCGAGTTTCATATAATCAGAAACAGTTCGGATGTATTTGACAGGCTGGTCGGGATGGCTGTGGAAATTACCTGCGCGGATGAGGGAAAATTTTATTTGGTAAATGATACGGTAAAAATACCGTTTGAAGCAGCTTCGGCTTTCAGTCCCGGTCTGCCGGATTCGCAAGATTTCAGCGGTGGCAGATCCCGGGAACCGGAAAAAAAACTTATCATGGATATGATTTCAGACCGGATACCGCTTCTGATCTCCGAGGATTGCGGAGCGAGGTTATCCCCTGATATACGGTCTTTCATGGCGGTGCCGCTGACCATCCGGGGAATGATTTTCGGGGTTCTGACCGTGGCTGTTTATTATAAAGGTACGGCGCGCGGGGAATCTGAAAAACATTTTACTGAAAAATCTCTGTATTATCTTTCTGTTATGACCCAGAAAGCCGCATATTCCATTGAAAATTTCGCACTCTATGAAAATATTTACGAAAATCTTTTCGCTGTACTGCTTGCGCTGGTAAAAGCATTGGAGGCTAAAGACCCGGATACGGGACAGCATTCGAAACGCGTCACCGATATGGCTGTGGTTATCGCCGGAGAGATGGGATGCAGCCCGGAAGATGTTGACATTCTGAAAGTGGCGGGCCGGCTTCATGATATCGGCAAAATCGGCATCAAAGATGAAATCCTTCTGAAGCCGGGGTCTTTGACATCGCGGGAATTTGAAAAGATCAAGGTTCATCCGGTTCTCGGAGCCGACATCGTCGGGCATCTCGGACTATGGGAAGAAGAACGGCGCATCATCAGGCATCATCACGAACGCTTTGACGGAACCGGATATCCGGATGGATTGAAGAAGGATGAAATTCCGCTGCTTTCAAGGATTCTTTCGGTTGCCGATGCTTATGATGCCATGGCATTTGATCGGATTTACAGGAAAAAAATGGAGAAAAGGCAGGTTCTGAAAAGTATGGAAGATAATGCGGGATCCCAGTTTGATCCCGCGATTGTGAAAGTCTTTCAGAAACTTTACGGAAACGGCTATTATCTTGGTCGGGGCGAGAGGATTTGAACCTCCGGCCCCTTGAACCCCATTCAAGTGC
>DYRK01000969.1 GCA_020718785.1 Desulfatirhabdium butyrativorans
GACAAAACTCTGTCGCCCTATTTTTTTGTAAAGAGCGACGAAGGCGGCGCGGATCAGCTTCCGCTCAAAGCAACCCGCGCTCAGGTCAGTATTGCCGGAGTCATTGCCGATGTGAAAGTGACTCAGGAATACAAAAATGAGGGAAAGCAGACTCTTGAGGCGATCTATACTTTTCCGGCATCCACGAGGGCATCGGTTTACGGTATGAAGATGACTATCGGCGAGCGGATTATTATCGCCAAAATACAGGAGCGTGAACAGGCTCGTCAGGAGTATGAACAGGCAAAACAGGAAGGCAAAAGTGCATCGCTTCTCGAACAGCAGCGTCCCAATGTCTTTCAGATGAATGTGGCAAATATTCTTCCGGGAGACGTAATTCAGGTGGAACTGAGCTATACGGAACTGCTCGTTCCCACGGACGGAATTTATGAATTTGTTTATCCTACAGTTGTGGGACCGAGATATTCCAATCAGCCCGAAGCCGCTGCGCCGGCGTCTGAGCAGTGGGTCAAGAGTCCTTATCTTCATGAGGGAGAGGCTCCGACGTACAGCTTCGACATCGGTGTGAATATTTCCGGAAGCATGAAACTTCAGGATGTGAGCTGCAAGACGCATAAAACAGACATCCGTTTCGACGGTCCCTCGCTGGCTTCAGTCAAACTGGATGAATCGGAGAAAAGCGGCGGCAACCGGGATTTTATCCTCAAATATCGGCTTGCCGGCGGCAAAGTCGAGACAGGTCTGCTGCTGTATGAGGGAAAAGATGAGAAATTCTTTCTGCTCATGCTGCAGCCGCCCAAAGATGTGACGCAGGCGCAGATTCCTTCGCGGGAATATATCTTCATTGTGGATGTCTCAGGCTCCATGAGCGGATTTCCGCTGGATACTTCAAAAGAACTGCTGAAGAATCTGATCGGGAATCTCCGGGCAACCGATATGTTCAATGTAATTCTTTTTTCCGGGGCTTACGTGCTGCTTTCGGAACAGTCCCTGCCGGCAACTCCCGACAATATCAGCAAAGCGGTTCAGACCATAGATCAGCAGCGCGGGGGAGGCGGAACCGAACTGCTGCCTGCGCTGGAACGTGCGCTGTCTCTGAAGGGAACAGAAAATTACTCACGCTCCGTGATTATTGCTACTGACGGCTATGTGACTGTTGAGAAAGAGACATTCGATCTGATTCGGAAAAATCTGGGACAGGCCAATATGTTTGCCTTCGGCATCGGTTCCGGTGTCAACCGCTTCATAATCGAAGGCATGGCGCGTGTGGGAATGGGCGAGCCGTTTATCGTTACAAATCCCGGAGAAGCTTCGGGAAAAGCGGAAAAACTCCGCAAGTATATTCAATCTCCGGTATTGACCCGTGCCAAAGCGGATTTCAGCGGATTCGATACTTACGATGTGGAACCGCCCGGAATTCCCGATGTATTGGCAGAACGTCCCGTGATTATTTTCGGCAAATGGAAAGGGCAGCCGAAAGGGAAAATCCGGCTGACCGGTATTTCGGGGAATCAGAACAGCTATTCGGAAACCATAGATGTGAGTCAATTCAGACCTCTTGAAGTCAATTCCGCGCTTCCTTATCTCTGGGCAAGACATAAAATCGCTTTGCTGTCGGATTACAGCGGAGTCGAGCGGAATGAGGCAAACAAAAAAGAGATTACCGGACTGGGGCTGAAATACAATCTGCT
>DYRK01000970.1 GCA_020718785.1 Desulfatirhabdium butyrativorans
CGGAAAATTTTTGTCCCGGTACATAAAACGGCAGGGCATGTCGCCGACATGCCCCCACACACTTGATGAAAGGGAGGCATAATATGAAAACAGATAAAAACAGCTTATTGTTTTTTATGAAAATTTTTATTGTTTCCTTCATACTGTCATTTCCGTCACCGGCTTCGGTATCAGCGGCTGATCCGGATGAATACGAAGCCGATGATATGTTTAAACAGGCAAAAGTCATTGTGATAGAAAATGTGACGCCCCAGCATCACACTTTCCATAAACCGGAAGATGCGGACTGGGTAAAATTCTACGGGCTTTCTTCTGTAAAAAAATACTCTGTCGAAGCCCGGAATCTGGGTAAAGACTGCGATGTCAGGCTTGAAATTTATGACAGGGACGGACTCAGCCTTCTGGCATATCTGGATACAATGGGTGATACGCAGGCTGAAGAAATTCTTCAGTATTCATTTGATCAGGACGGTATCTATTATGTCAAAGTAATATGGTCCGAGCCGGGAACCGTCGGTGATGACGCCGATACCGGATATGATCTGAGCATTCAGATACCCGACGCGCCGGTTGACGCCCTTTTCTCTTATCAGGGAGCCGTCAAAGATGCTGTTTCCCAAGCTCCTCTTGGAAATGTGATGATCAGAACCGATCAGAGCGTGAGCGCGCTGAGTGATGACAATGCGGACGGAAAATACACCATGTATCATCCGATAAGCCAGAGTTTTTCAACTGCTTATACGCTGACAGCCCAATTTGCCGGATATGAAACATTTACAATACCGGTATTTACAAGTGAGAATTGTTCCGGAGGCAAAACCTGTTTCAAGAGACCTGCCGAATCCGGCGGCACCGGACAAAGAACCGATCCCGAACCTGTCGAATGGGACGGAGTCATAGAAATGGTTCCCGTTGCCGAAGGCGATATCACCGGGGACCGCAAAGTTGATCTTGCGGATGCTGTTGCTGCTTTGCAGGTGCTGGCAGGGGCAGACATTTCCGGGAAAATCCGGCTTTACTATGCCGAATCCGGAGCCGATGTCAGCGAAGACAATAAAATCGGCATGGAAGAAGTGATTCATATTCTGAAAAAAACAGGAGCGTTGGAAACAGACTCATAAAGGACGTCAGTTGATGAAACCCCTGCTGACGCCGAAACTCGATTTTGTGTTCAAGCTGCTGTTTACTCAGGATGCCGAAATTCTGGCGGATCTGATCAGTTCGGTACTGGATCTGCCGGAAAAGCGGCGCATTCTGTCTGCGGAAGTGAAGAATCCGGTCATTGTGCCGGAAGAACTTACAAAAAAAATCATCGCACTGGATATACGAGCAACCGACGGGCATGGGCGGCATTACGACATTGAGATGCAGGCACGGCGTCATGCTGCCTATCCCGAAAGGATTCTGTACTATCTGAGCAGAATGTATGCAGAACAGCTTGAACCCGGCGATGGCTATGAAAAGCTGAACTCGGTCATCGGCATCCATTTTCTGGATTATGAGGAATTTCCTGATCATAAAAAGAAGTTTCATTTCTGCTTCGAACTGAGAGACCGTGACAAATCCGATCTCCGGCTCACAGAGCATATATGCATACACATTTTCGAGCTTCCCAAGCTGAAGCGGCTGAAGCGGCTGAAGCGGTCCAAAGCAAGGGAACAGATATCTGCTCGAATGGCTTCATTTTTT
>DYRK01000971.1 GCA_020718785.1 Desulfatirhabdium butyrativorans
TACTCTGTCCTGCGGTATAGGTAAATGCGCCTGTACCGACAAGTGTGCCGCCGCTTGCATACTGCCAGCCGTTGGATGCGTCGTTCTGGCGATAATACGGACTTTTCAGATTTGCGGTGCTGTCTATCTGATAAATATCGTAGGTGCTTCCTGCAAAATTCATATCCAGCACATAATCATAGCCGAAAACATTCTTTACATCTCTGATTCCATCCACTCCGGTCAGTCCTGTGACATTCCTGCCGTAAACCATATCACCCGTCACATCAAGGAATATATCTCCGGATGTGATATTCCAGCCCGCGGCATAGACGCCGGTCTGAAAATTATAGCCGCCCACCATAGACAGGCTCATGTCATTCTGGAAAAAACCCTCGAGATCCCAAGTCTGGCTTTTCACATTACCCGGTTCTACTTCCTGATCTTCAGGCGTACCGGCAGTCCATCCGTCAAATGTCCCTCCGGTCACACCGTCGCCCACCGTAATATTCTGTCCTAAGTCATAAGCCCACACGTTAGCGCCAGTTAAACAGGCAGCCAATACCATTACCGATAAGAGTTTAAAAAGTTTGTTCATGTTCAGTCTCCTTTAATGATTAAAAAAATTAAAATTCAAAAAACGGTTAAAAAATGATCACTGCGAACATTCCCAATCGGCACATCTCAATATTTGATATTTTTTCTCGTCACCTCCTTGCTTGATTTCAGACGGTCTGTCACAATTTGACCCTTTACAGCTATACATGCAAATAGCGTGCCTAAAAATGAAGCTTTTGTATAACAGCTTTAATAAATTCAAAAAAAATTATTTGAGCTGCCGTTCGGGATAGGGAAAAGCTCATAATCTTTTTGGAGCAAATCCGGCTTTATCAGTTTAAAAACAGCATAAAAACATATTGTTATCCCATTTTATAAATAAAGCCATGTTTATAAATAAAGTTTGGTAATATCTCAGGGACAGCAAAAAAGGCAGAACCGACTTTCGCCGATTCTGCCTTTTCAACTTAGTTCCGTTCAAGGGAAAAATCAAATCAGTTTTTCTTACCCGACCGTTTTCTCAAACCTGCCAGACCTACAAGACCGGAACCCAGAAGGAACATCGTTGCGGGTTCGGGGGTTCCCGTAGTCTCTTCCACAGGGGGAGGGTTGAACGCATAACCCTTGGCGGAGATGATAAAGTCCTGATAGCTCGGATTCTGTGTGATCCGATAGAGATTATCCAGATCAGCGGCTTCCTCGGCATTGAAATTAGCCTTCAGATTATCCAGATAGGATTTTGCTATTGTCTGTGAAGCCGCATCCGCATTTACCACTTTGAAATCCCCGGACTTCAGGTCATATACACTGCCGTCCTCCACGATAACTTCCCATATAGCAAGCTGCAAACCGCTGTATTCCTTGCTGCCCAATGCGGTATTGCGGTTTTCTATCAGCCAGGCCGCTTCCAGACCGCCGTTTACCATACTCGGCAATACAAAATTAACTGTTGTCGTCTGATTCCAATAAGCGTTCTGATTCGGCTCCACGCAGAAATTGGTGAACCAGTCGGTGCTGGCAGTTGTTGTGGTTTTCAGCAAATCTCCGTCATTCGGATCAAACAGTTGAACGCCTGCTATTTTAACCCGCAACTCCCCTGATCCTCCGGTTTCCGTTACACCGTCAGATGTAATTGTAACCGTCTGAAGTC
>DYRK01000972.1 GCA_020718785.1 Desulfatirhabdium butyrativorans
CCCGGCTTCCCGTGACGGGAGACGGCCCGAAGCCGGGGCTTCGGGCGCAGATGCGTTCCCAAGCCGGGGCTTGGGAACGAGGAAAAATTCAATTTCTGGAAGTCTATATCTCTTTTTCCAGTATCACAGCATGACTGTAAGCTATCCGAGGTCTGCCGGCGGATTTGAAACCTTTCTGCAGTGCCACAGACACGGTGATCTCAAATTCTTTCCCTGATACATGTCCTTTGGGTTCTGCGATCAGAAGCCTTCCCGCGGGTTTCAATGTCTCATATACTTCAGAAAAAAACAGCGGAATATCGGGAAGTTCATGTACCACCGCAAAGGCAAGAGCAAAATCCGCCTGCTCTTTGAAGTCATGCAGGTTAAAAGAATCCTTGTGACACACACGGGTGACGATTCTGTCAGCCAAGCCTGCTTTTTCTGCCCGTTTTTCAAGGGAAAGAAGCATGTTCTCCTGAATATCCGAAGAAATGACTTTTCCTTCTGCTCCTACCATCCGGGCAAGAGGAAGGCTGAAAAATCCCATTGCACAGCCGATATCCAGAACCGTCATGCCTTTTCGGATATGGGGGCTGAATATTTTTTCAGGATTCTGAAACATTTTTCTTATCGGACAGGCAAGAAAATAACCTATCCATACGGGACATAGTCTGTGAGCCATTGTTCATCTCCTTCCTTTATAAGTTATTCATACTTCTGATTCTGTCCGCAATTGCCTGAAATTCAGGCATAAGTTTTTCCATTTCGTCAAGATCATAGCTGTACGCGGCATTATGCAGTTTCAGACTGTAACAGGTCAGAAAATCAATCTGATATTCGGCTGCGATACGGTTCAGTTCTTCTGCAAATGTCTCTATTTCTTCAAAGAAAGGCAACTCTGCATATTTTTTCCATCTTGGAATAAGTTCGTCTTCCAGCAGCCGGATCAGTTCCGGCAGACCTGCTTTTGTCTCTTCCGAAATGTCTTCCGATGCCTCGTCAGGCTCAGGTTCTTCCGGAGACCTGAAAATATCAGGAAACAAATCAGACAATACTGATTGAAATCTTTCAGCTTCCTCTTCCAGCCTGTCTGTCAGCGAAAGAGGAATCTCTGTTATTCCCTGTTTTGCAGACAGTTCGACTTCGGAAGCCGCTTTGCTCAGTCTGCTGGCTGAGACATTTGCAGCCATGCCTTTGATGGTATGGGCATAAAGATTTATCTCATTGATATTATTGTCTTTCAGAGCAGTTCTCAGATTCCCGATAACTTCTGAAAGATACCGCGGCAGGTCTTTCAGAAGGCTTTCCAGAATATCTTCATTTCCGCCGAGACGTTCCAGAAATTCCTCACGGTCGAAAATCGGGGTCAGGGGTTCGGGGTGCAGGGTCAGAGGCTGCCTCTCACCTCTGACCTCTGACCCCGAACCAATTTGCCTCCCGATGGCTTCAGCGAGCTTGACGGGATCAACGGGCTTGGCAACATAATCATTCATGCCTGCTGCGACATAGCGTTCACGCTCTCCTTTGACGGCGTTTGCGGTCATAGCAATAATCGGTACATTCCGATTTTCCGATTCGGAATTTCTGATGATCTTTGCGGCTTCTAACCCATTCATTTCAGGCATTTCTATATCCATAAGAACAAGGTCGTAAGGATTTGTCTCGAGAATTTCAACCGCTCTTTTTCCGTTGTCTGCAATATC
>DYRK01000973.1 GCA_020718785.1 Desulfatirhabdium butyrativorans
TAGGCTTTATTTGTCTAACAATAAGCTATCGAAAAATATTCCGCCGGAGTTAGGTAATCTTCCCAATCTGACAGAACTTTCTTTGCATGAAAACAAATTAACCGGAACTATTCCGCCGGAACTGGGAAATCTCTCCAAATTGACAAAGCTTTATTTAAGTGAAAATCAACTTAGAGGGAGTATTCCGCCGGAATTGGGAAATCTCTCCAACCTGACAGAGCTTTATTTGTGGGGAAATCAACTGACGGGAATTACTCCGCCGGAATTAGGAAAACTCTCTAATCTTATGAAATTTGCTTTGTCCAGAAATCAATTGACAGGGGCTATTCCATCCGAACTTGGAAATCTTTCTAATCTGACAGTGCTTTATTTATGGGAAAATCAACTGACGGGGATTATTCCGCCGGAATTAGGAAAACTCTCTAATCTGACGGAGCTTGATTTGTCTATGAACCATCTGACTGGGATCATTCCTTCGGAATTGGGAAATCTCTCTCATTTGACTCTGCTCGGTTTGTGGGAAAATCAACTGACAGGAGTTATTCCACCGGAATTAGGAAAACTCTCTAATCTGACAAAGCTTTATTTGCACAAAAACCAACTGAAAGATAATATTCCATCGGAATTGGGAAATCTTTCTAACCTGACAAATATCGGCTTATCTGATAACCAATTAGCAGGTCCTATACCGACAGAATTTATGAATCTCACAAAATTGGAAGATGGAGAAAATGATTTCCGCCGGAATTCGCTTTATACATCGGATGCAGATTTGCGAGCCTTTCTTAACCGTAAGCAGATTGACGGAGACTGGGAGAGCTATCAGATTTTAAACAGCGGCTACAAGGTAACATCTGATCTCTGGATCAGGGCAGTCATCCGCACCGTTGAAAAAGGCTCTATGGATGCAGTCTGGCAGAAAGGCGGCGAAGATTGGACAGAAGCAGGAGATTGTGTGATCTGGGGATATTTTTATGCCGATCCCGATGATGTCACATGGGGAAGTGGGCAAAATCCCGATTTGTTTGTTAAAATATGGCTTGATCGCAGCGGACGGGTGGATGTCAATTTTTTTCATGTCTCGGTTCCCGATATCGAGGTGTATTCGGATTATCCTTATGATAACACCCCGGATGAACAGGGCATTGCCACAATGGATAGAAGATATATCCGACATTACTATAATGATTTTTTACTTGAGAATCCGAATGGTACAGCAGAACAGTATGAGGACGGAACTCCGGCTTCCGGCTATTCACCTTCAGCTCTTCCTTCGGGAATTATGACAGTGAATAATCTGAAATTCGCTTCCGTGATCAACACCGTGGAAAAAGGCGGTATTGAAGCGTTCTGGCAACTGGGCGGACAATCCTTTACAGCCAGAAAGGATCAGGTGGTCTGGGGCTATTTCTATGCCGATCCCTCGAAGGTGAATTGGGGAAGCGGACAGAATCCGGACCTTTTCGTGAAAATATGGTACGATGTCAGCGGCAGAATTGACGTGAATTTTTTCCATGTCTCGGTTCCCGATATCGAAGTCTATTCGGACTGCGCCGTGAACAAGGTCTATGACAACAAGGGAACGGCAATTCTGAACGACAGATATATCCGGCATGAATATTACGGAATAGACATTTTCGGAAATAAGAATTATCTTTAGAGAGCCGGGAGTTTCCGGCAT
>DYRK01000974.1 GCA_020718785.1 Desulfatirhabdium butyrativorans
AAATGCCTTTCCTATCCGCGGACAGATTCCAAAGTGCTGGGTTCCAAAAATGTCGGCATGGTGAAAAATATTGTCAAAAAGCTTTCCCATCCCTATAAAAAATATTTTGCCGGGATAGAGGAACCGCTTATTGCCGCATCCAACAAGCGGGTATTCAATGACGCCAAACTGACCGATCACCATGCCCTTATTCCTCTTGAAGCGATTCCGAAAACGGCAAATTCCGAAGAACTGAAACTTTACGGATTGGTTCTGAAACGCTTTGCTGCGGCTTTTTATCCGGATTGCGAATATGAACAGACCGAAATTCTCACTGAAGTTGAAAAAGAAAAATTCAGGACTTCGGGCAGACGGATATTGAAACCGGGCTGGCAGATCGTGTATGAAGACGGACCGCCTGAAGAAAAAGATGCTCAGTCCCCTGATGATGAGGCAGAGCCGGAAAATCTTCCGCCGCTTGCCAAAGGTGATGCCGCTGCTGTCGGAGAAACCAAGCTTGAAGAGAAAAAAACGACTCCGCCGCCCGAATATTCCGAGGCACTGCTGTTAAAAGACATGACAAATCCCGGAAGGTATGTGTCCGAGGAGGAACTCAAAAAAATTTACCGCGGGGATGTGGGACTCGGAACTCAGGCAACGCGCGCTCAGATTATCGAAACGCTGTTGTCCCGCGGCTATGCGGAAAGAAAGAAAAAACATATCATTGCAAGCGATAAAGGCTGCCATCTTGTCGAGGTGCTGAGACAGTTTAAAATTGCCAAAGCCCTGACCTCTCCCGAGGAAACCGCACGCTGGGAAGAATCGTTGAACCGGATTGCTCAGGGACAGGGATCAGACAAAGAATTTTTAGATGAGATCAAAGCCTTTGTTGTGCAGACTGTGGAGGAATTCAAAGCCAATTCCTGTGCTAAAATTTCATTTCAGCACTCCTCATTCGGAAAATGTCCTGCCTGCGGCGGTGATATTATCAAAGGCAAAAAAGATTACGGCTGTTCCAACTGGAAAGCAGAAAAAGGCGCGTGCCGCTTTGTCATTCCCTCAGTCATTTCAGGAAGAATGATCAGCCCCCATATCCTTTCCGAACTTTTAGACAAAAAGAAAGCCGGACTCATAGACGGCTTTGTTTCCGAACACGGTGAACGCTTTGCCGGGATATTGAAATTAGTCAGAGAAAATGATGTCTGGCAAGTCAGCATCGCTCCACACCCGGGAGCGCCGCACCCCAGTGCGGCGCATAGCGAAAATGCGCTGGGGCTGTGTCCTGCCTGCGGCGGAGAGATAATCGAGACCGAAAAAGCTTACGGCTGTTCCAATTGGCGGAGAGAAAACGGAGGCTGCCGCTTTGTGATCTGGCGTACCGTCGCTCAGAAAGAAATTCCGAAACAGGCTGTAGTTCAACTGCTTGAAAACGGCGTCACGGACATGATCGCCGGATTTATTTCCCGAAAAGGAACTGAATTTTCGGCAAAACTGAAGCTTGAGGACAAAGGGTTCGGTCCGCCCAAAGTTGTCTTTGATTTTTCTGTTAAAGGCCGCTGACGCAAAGTTCAACGGCTGGTATTGACTTCTTATTTCCGATAATCAGCAGATCGAAAGTTTTCCCGAAATACTCGGAAATGCCCGCTTGGGATTGACAAATCCCAGGCATTTCCGGCGCCGAAGGATAAAAATGACCGTCAA
>DYRK01000009.1:0-9035 GCA_020718785.1 Desulfatirhabdium butyrativorans
CTCAATGACGCGGCTGCGTTTTTGGTTCAGATCGAACCGGACGATCTTTCCGAACTGATCATTATGAAAGAAATGCTGATCCGCCTCGCGGATAACAGATCATACCCTGATATCTGCCGGAAAAAAATCGGCCGGGCAGCAAAAAAAATCGAAGAAAATATCAGGTTGACCGCTTCGGACCCGGCTGCCGCAAACACAGACCTTCTGACCCAGGCCGGTCACCTTATAGAAGAGGCTATGAATACAACAGAGGCAGATGATTTCCCTTCTGCTCCGGAAGATACAGTCCCGGATCAGGAAGAATCTGTTTCCGCCGGACCGTCCCGGGACGCACCTGTTCCTCCGGAACCCGCTCCCCTTTCCCGTAATACTGTTGAAAAGAATATTCCTGCCGCGGATGCCGCAGAGGTGAATTCTGTCACCGGGGGATATGATGATGAGGATGAGGATTCCGC
The DNA here is from genome assembly GCA_020718785.1 of Desulfatirhabdium butyrativorans. GTDB lineage: Bacteria > Desulfobacterota > Desulfobacteria > Desulfobacterales > DYRK01 > DYRK01. The sequence goes on from DYRK01000009.1 coordinate 456, forward strand.
TACCTCGGAAGCGGACCCCGATCTGCTGGCAGCATTCATCACCGAGAGCAGCGATCTGATCCTGAACGCGGAAGAATCCCTGCTGCTGCTTGAAACAGAACCGGGGAGCATGGATGCCGTCAGCACTGTGTTCCGCGCTTTTCATACGGTCAAAGGCACATCCGCGTTTCTGGAACTTTCCCTTATATCGGAGCTGGCACATCATGCAGAGTCCTTTCTGACGCGTATCCGCGACCATGAAATCCGTTATGCCGGCGGATACACCGACCTCGCCCTGCGCTCCATTGACATACTCAAAGAACTGATCCGGTCGGTTCAGGATGTCGCGGACGGACGTCCTTTTGTCAAACCGCCTGATTATGACAGATTCATGCAGATACTTATTGATCCGGAAAAAGCCGGGATAAACGATACTGAGTCCGCTCCGCCCGAATTGTTTTTCAGGCTGGATGAGACCGCGGATATACGCCCGGATGTTCCGGAAAAAAGCGATCAGCAGCCACTTGATCCCTTCCGGGATGAAGCCGCGATATCTGAATCTGACACAGAAGACACAGGAGAAGATGATCTGCCCGAAGATACCCGCGAAAGTATCTCCGGTGAAGATACGGACAGCACTCCGCGGATCATTGCGGACCGCGGAAAGCCGGAAACTTACGGCAAACTTTCCGGCTCCGCAGCCGGGGTTCATGCCTCAGCCCGGCCTGGCTACGCCGCCCCTTCACGAATATCGAAACATTTTATCGAATCATCTATCCGTGTTCCGATAAACCGGCTGGACCGCTTTATTGACATGGTCGGCGAACTGGTGGTGGCGCATTCGATGGTCGCTCAGGACGAAGCCGTGAGCGACGGCACCCACCATGAACTTATGAAAAAGGTTGTCCTTACCGGCAAAATTGTCCGTGAACTCCAGAATATGAGCATGTCCATGCGGATGATTCCCCTCAAATCCACATTTCAGAAAATGACCAGATTAGTCAGAGACCTTGCCCGCAAAGCCGGCAAAAAGGTCACGCTGCTTACCGAAGGGGAAGACACCGAAATTGACCGTAATATGGTTGATATCATAAACGATCCGCTCGTACACATGGTCCGCAACGCGGTGGATCACGGCATCGAGATGCCCGATGTCCGGGAAAGTCAAGGCAAAGACCCTTACGGAACTGTCAGATTGTCAGCCCGGCATTCCGCGGGAAATGTCGCGGTCGAAATCAGAGATGACGGAAAAGGACTGGACCGTGAAGCTATTATCGCCAAAGCTGTTGAGACCGGTTTCATCTCTGAAAGCGAAAAAAACCGGGTATTCGGCGACCGCGAACTCTTCAATCTTATCTTTGAGCCGGGTTTTTCCACGGCAAAAGTTGTGAGCGAGGTATCGGGCCGCGGGGTGGGAATGAACGTGGTAAAGACAAACATCGAGGCTCTTCGCGGACAGATAGAAATACAGTCCTCTGCCGGAAAGGGAAGCACCTTCAGAATGAGTCTCCCGCTGACGCTTGCGATCATTGACGGCATGGTGGTGCGCGTGGGAGAGGAAAAATATGTCATGCCCACCTGCGCGATTGTGCGCTCGGTCCGTCCGTCCTCCAAAGATATCACGACGGTTTTCCGCAAGGGAGAAATGCTGATTCTTCAGGGAAAACTCATTCCTTTGTTCCGGCTGGCAGATATGTTCCGTATCCCCGGGGCTGAAAAAGACCCTGTCCGCGCCATTGTCATGGTGGTCGAAGACAGCGGGCAGTATGCCGGCATTCTGATTGACGAACTGATCGGCAGCCAGCAGATTGTGATCAAAACCCTCGGAGAATCGCTGCGGAATATCCCCGGCATTTCCGGAAGCGCGATCATGCCCAACGGCAGGGTGGGTCTGATTCTGGATGTGGGCGGTCTTGTAAAGCTTGCAAATACGGGAGAGGGGGATCGCAGGTGATGATGAATTTCATCTCTGCCGAACTCAGCGAAGAACAGTTTAAAAAAATCAGCCGGCTGGTTTACCGCTTATGCGGAATTCATCTGAAAGACGGCAAACAGGCCATGGTTAAAGCCCGGATTATGAAACGTCTGAGAATTCTGCATCTGTCTTCTTTCGAGGAATATCTGAGCTATATTGAAAAAGAGAAAGGCGAACTCGGGTTTCTGATTGACGTCATAACCACCAACAAAACAAATTTTTTCCGTGAACCGGAGCATTTCAATTTTCTCAGGGACGAGGTGCTGCCTGAAATGACAGACAGGCGGCTGAGATTCTGGACTGCCGCATGTTCGTCAGGGGAGGAGTCTTTTTCTCTGGCCATCCTGCTGAATGAAAAACTGCCGGACAAGGCTTTCAAAGATGTGAAAATTTTAGCCACAGACATTTCGGCAAAAATGCTGGAAAAAGCGCGCAGAGCCGTTTACGCGGAAGATGAAATCCGGATGATTCCCCAGCCGCTGCTGCAAAAGTATTTTGTGAAAGTTCATGAGGGACCGCCCCGTGCCTATCAGGTCAAAGACGATGTCCGCTCCATGGTCAGACTCGCAAGACTGAACCTGATGGATTCATGGCCCATGAAGGGGCTTTTCAATGTTATTTTCTGCCGTAATGTGATGATTTACTTTGACAAGCCTACCCAGCAGCGGCTAATAAACCGTCTGTGGGATTTTCTGGAACCCGGGGGCTGGCTTTTTGTCGGCCATTCGGAGGGATTGTCTGCCATCTCGCATAATTTCAGTTATATACGTCCGGCGGTTTACAGAAAATAAACGGGGTCAGGGGTCAGGGGTCAGAGGTCAGAGGTGAGGGGTTGACCCCTCACCCCGAACCTCTGACCCATTCTAGTGAGGGGTTGACCTCTGACCCATTCTGGATACAAATGAGATATGTTGTTGTTGTGGGAGACATGAAGGTCGGGAGAAAAGATGACATGCTGGTAACTCATGCCCTGGGAAGCTGTCTGGGTCTGACAGTCTATGATCCGGCAGAAAAGATCGGGGGAATGCTCCATGCCATGTTGCCGCTGTCCAAGATCAATCCCGGCAAGGCTGATGCAAATCCGTTCATGTTTGTTGACACAGGGGTTCCGAAATTATTCAGAGAAATCTATGAGATGGGGGGACAGAAATCCAGACTGATCGTCAAAGCCGCGGGCTGCGGACAGCCGTTGGGAAATAACGAAATGTTCAAAATCGGGGAAAGAAACTACACCATTTTGAAAAAGCTTCTGTGGAAAAACAATGTGCTTCTCGAATCCGAAGATGTGGGCGGAACAGTCAGCCGTACAGTCCACTTCGACTTGGCAAGCGGACAGGTCATTATCAGCAGCGGAGGTGTGAAAAGACTGCTGTAAAAAGTGAGAAGTGAGAAATGAGAAGTGAGAAATGGGAAATCACTTAGACGCCTTTGAATAAGGAAAGAACGATGGAAGTGAAATCTTCCGGAAAAAAATTAGGCAGAATATCGCTGATTATGATTGCGGCTTCGATTGTCATTGCAAGCGCATTCAGCAGTTACGATTATATCAGCGAAAGCCGGCAGATGAGGAAATACTTCGACGAAATCGTGACCCCGGTTCCGCAGCGTCTTGCAAACAGCCTTCAGAAGCCGCTCTGGTTTTTAGATGAAGCTCTTGCCTGCAAACTGATCGAACTGGAGATGGAGAATGAAAGAATCTATGCGGTTGCGGTCAGAGAAGCAGACGGAAAAAAATCTTTATTGCTGTAAAACGCGATGAAAAAATATGGGATATCGTCAATTTTGACGGAAAAACAGACCGGGAAGATTTGATCACGCAGAAGGAAACTGTCATTTATGAGGAAAAAACCGTCGGAACATTGGAAGTCTTTTTCACCACACGGTTCATCAGAGAATCTCTGAAACGGTTACTTATTTTTATTGTGATCAAAGTGGTGGCCATGAGCCTTGTTCTTGTGGCTGTGCTGCTGCTGATTGTGAATTTTTTTCTGGTAAAACCCGTATCAGATGTGATCCGCGGATTGGACAAAGTGGCAGGCGAAGTGGATTCGGCTTCGGACCGTGTGGCATCCACTGCCCGGCAGCTTGCATCCGGGACATCGAAACAGGCATCCGCGGTCAGAGACACCTCTTCTTTTCTTGAAGAAATTGCGGCAATGACGCGGCAGAATACGGAAAACGTCAGTCGTGCAAATTCTCTGATGATCGCAACCTCCGCTGTGGTCGCGGAATCGGCAGATTCCATGACCCGGCTTACCCGTTCCATGGATGAAATCGCAAAATCCGGCGAAGAGACTCGGAAGGTGATTAAAACCATTGAAGAAATAGCATTTCAGACAAATCTGCTGGCACTGAACGCGGCGGTAGAGGCAGCGCGTGCCGGAGCGGCCGGAGCGGGTTTTGCCGTGGTGGCAGATGAGGTCAGAAGTCTTGCAATGCGCTCAAGCCAAGCTGCCGGAAACACCTCGGCACTGATCGAAGAATCGGTGAAGAGGACCGGAAACGGCATGCTTATGGTAGCCAAAGCCAACGGTGCTTTTATGAATGTGGCAGAAGGCGCAAAAAAGATCGGAGAACTGCTTCGCGAAGTGGCCGCGGCATCTCAGGAACAGGCACAGGGGGTCAATCAGGTCAGCAATGCAATGGCAGAAATAGACAGGGTCACTCAGGAGAATGTGGTAATTACCGCGGAATCCGCTTCTTCCATCGAAGAGATCAGAACCCAGATAGAACAGATGAAGGCTGTGGTGTTGGATCTTGCGGTCGTTATAGGGAACAAAAAACATGCGGATTGACAATGGGGTGCGGGGTCAGGGGTCCGAGGTCAGGGGCCGGTCCCCGGACATCCCGATCTTTTCGGGAAAATTTTCGATTGTCTGCAGCGGGTTGACTTTCCGGATGATTTCAGGGTATGCTGTTTCAGGAAAAGACCATTCATAAACTTTTTGGCTGGAGTAATAAATGAGACACATCGTTTTAGTCGGAAACATGAAGGCGGGAAAAAAAGGAGACACAATTGTAACTTATGCGCTGGGCACCAGTCTGGGGCTGATTGCCTGGGATCCTGCGGCGCAAGTCGGCGGATTATTGCATGCCATGTTACCCTTATCCCGCTCCGATCCGCAGAAAGCCGAGGCAAATCCTTGCATATTTGTTGACACAGGGGTTCCGAAACTGTTCAAAGAAGTCTGTGACATGGGCGCCCAGAAATCAAGACTGATACTTAAAGCCGTGGGATGTTCCAGACCTGTCGGCGAAAATGAGATGTTCAAAATAGGGGAAAGAAATTACTCTGTGCTGAAAAAGATTCTGTGGAAGAACAATGTGCTTCTGGAATCCGAAGACGTGGGCGGAACAGCCAACCGGACGGTCCAGTTCGATCTCACGACAGGTCAGATCACAGTCAGCAGTTAGATTTCATTTTCACACCCTGTAATCAGTTCTGTCGGATACGTTATGATTTGCAGGCTACCGGCGATTCCGACTTAGGACCCGAACCCTGAAACAAAGAGGTTAATCAAGATGGCGATCAATGTACTTATTGTTGACGATAGCAGTGTCATGCGGGCGATGATTCTCAAATCTCTGCGTATGAGCGGACTCCCGCTCGGGGAGACGCATCAGTCCGCCAACGGACAGGAAGGGCTTGAGACCCTGAACCGTCACTGGGTGGATCTGGTCATAGCAGATATAAATATGCCGGTAATGACCGGCGAAGAGATGATAGACCGTATGAAAGAACATCCCGAAATGAAAGATATTCCTATTGTTGTCATATCCACCGAAGGAAGCGAAACAAGGCTGGAACAGCTTCAGCGGAAGGGCGCCGCTTTTATCCACAAACCTTTTTCCCCGGAAAAAATACGGGATACCATTAAAACTATTATGAAACTGGGAGGAAGCGATGACGGAACAAATTAAAGAGACCCTCTGCCGTGTGACCGGGGATGTTCTGGAAAAATTGGCATTTATCTTTTCTTTTCCGGAGGAAGGAAGCGAAGATACAGATTACGGATCATCGCTCGCGGCCAGTGTTTCCTTTGCCGGTCCCTTTACCGGAACGCTTGTCATGGCTGTTTCAGATGACACACTTCCGGAATTGACCGGAAATATGCTCGGTCTTGATGATAGTGAGTCAACCACCGCCGAACAGCAGCATGACGCGCTCAAAGAACTGATAAACGTGGTCTGCGGCAATCTGCTGCCGGTGATTTCCGGCAGGCAGAGTATTTTCAATGTCAATGCGCCGCAGATTATCACTGAAAATATCGCTTCCTATCTGCAGAGCATTTCCGAAGAAAACGGACAGCTGCGCGCCTTTGCTGCAAAACTGTCCCTTGACGGCGGAGAGTGTGATATCCTTTTATTTATCAAAGGCAAATTTCCCCCGGAAGATACGGAGTAAGCGGTTACCGGCAAAAAAAGTGGCAAGTGACCGGTTATAAGTCACCGGTCGGCACTGATGCCTGTTCCATGCCTTAAAGCGAGAAAACAATGATAAAAGTGCTTGTCGTGGACGACTCGGCTATTGTCCGTAAAATTCTGACAGAAGAACTGTCCAAATACAGAGATATCGAAATTGTCGGAACCGCTGTCGATCCTTATGCGGCGCGGGACAAAATTGTAAAGCTCAGACCGGATGTAATTACTCTCGATCTGGAAATGCCGAGAATGGACGGTCTGTCATTTCTGGCAAAACTGATGAAATACTATCCCATGCCGGTGGTCGTACTCAGCTCGCTTACGCCGAGGAACAGCGAAAATGCCCTGAAAGCACTGGAACTGGGGGCATTGGAAGTGCTTTGCAAGCCGGGATCCGCATACTCGACTTTAAATATTTCCCGCACGCTGGTAAATGCCATCCGTGCCGCGGCATCTGCAAGTATTGCTGTTCATCAGAAAAAAGCTCCTCCGCGCGATGCCGCACCTGTAAAAGATATCCGTCTTCAGACCACAACGCACAAGGTCATTGCCATCGGGGCATCCACAGGGGGAACCAAGGCAATAGAGACAGTGCTGAGGGGAATGCCTGCCACCTGCCCGGGCATTGTTATTGTGCAGCACATGCCGGAAAATTTCACCACCGCATTTGCCAAAAGGCTAAATGAAATATGTGATATAGAAGTGCGTGAAGCTGCCGACAACGACCGTGTTCTCAACGGTTCCGCGCTTATTGCGCCGGGAAATCATCATCTGCTGCTGAACCGGAGCGGCGGGGATTATCTCGTGAAGATACGCAGCGGTCCCCCGGTGCATTATCAGCGTCCCAGCGCGGATGTCTTATTTCAGTCTGTGGCAAAACATGCCGGAGAAAATGCCGTGGGCGTGATTCTGACCGGCATGGGTTCGGACGGTGCAAAGGGTCTGCTTGCAATGCACGAAAGCGGCGCGTACACCATTGCCCAGGATGAAAAAACCTGCGTGGTTTTCGGGATGCCCAAAGAAGCCATAAAAATCGGTGCGGTTGACACGGTAGTTCCTTTGCCGGGTATTTCTCAGGAAATTATGAATGCACTGTCGGAAAAGAAGAAGCCGGGGAAAGTCAAAAGTGAGAAATGAGAAGTGAGAATTTCTCCGGGAGCGCCGGACCCCGGTCCGGCGAAGAGTTTGGGGGAATCTGTTGAATCCGGAAGATGGTAAATCTTTGATTTTAAATGCTCTTGTCCTGCTCCTGCTGCTGAGTTTCCTGGCATGGAAATATTTGCGGACAGGAGAAATCCGGCGGATTCTAAGACATGCGCTGATATGGCTCGGTATTTTTCTGGCTGTCACGATTGCCCACAGTTATCGCTTCGAATTGGGGCAGATAAGAGACAGAGTTCTGGCAAATCTCCTTCCGGGCAGAAGTTTTAAGAAGGAAACAGGAGCAATGAGTTTTCAGCTCTCTCCTGACGGGCATTTCTACATTCAGGCAAGAGTAAACGGCGTCGAAGTCAGATTTCTTGCAGATACAGGCGCGAGTGATATTGTGCTGTCGCCTGAAGCAGGAAAAAATATCGGCTTCAATCCGGATAAGCTTTCATACAGCCGGATATATAATACCGCAAACGGTATGGGCCGGGGGGCTTCCATAGTATTGAAAGAGATAAAGATCGGCGATTTTTGTCTCAATAATATCAGTGCGGCGGTCAACGGCTCGCCGATGAGCATTTCGCTGATGGGAATGAGTTTCTTTAACCGCCTGAAAAGCTACAGAGTCAAAGACGGTATTCTGACCATTTATTATGATCCGTAGGGTCACGCCGGCGGCGTGACCTGTGAACAATGCGAGGCATAATGGATTTTGACAGCAAATTAATTCCTGTTCTGAGGGAAGGCGCGGACGTAGTAAAATTATGATCCGTAGGGGCACGCCGGCGGCGTGACCTGTGAACAATGCGAGGCATAATGGATTTTGACAGCAAATTAATTCCTGTTCTGAGGGAAGGCGCGGACGTAGTAAAATTATGATCCGTAGGGGCACGCCGGCGGCGTGACCTGTGAACAATGCGAGGCATAATGGATTTCGACAGCAAATTGATTCCTGTTCTGAGGGAAGGCGCGGACGTAGTAAAATTATGATCCGTAGGGGCACGCCGGCGGCGTGACCTGTGAACAATGCGAGGCATAATGGATTTCGACAGCAA
>DYRK01000009.1:9135-11968 GCA_020718785.1 Desulfatirhabdium butyrativorans
CACGCCGGCGGCGTGACCTGTGAACAATGCGAGGCATAATGGATTTCGACAGCAAATTGATTCCTGTTCTGAGGGAAGGCGCGGACGTAGTAAAATTATGATCCGTAGGGTCACGCCGGCGGCGTGACCCGTGAACAATGCGAGGCATAATGGATTTTGACAGCAAATTGATTCCTGTTCTGAGGGAAGGCGTGGACGTAGTAAAGATGATATTTTTCAGAAAACTGAAAGAACATCTCGCCGAAAAATATCCTGAGAAGGATTCCTCTTATATAGGCAGATTATCAGGAGCTATGATTAACGAGCTTTTCGGAATTATAAACGACGCCGAACCTTTTGCCGGTTTCACAAAAGAAAACCGGAGTCTTATCCTGAAAGAGATGAAAAATATTGCCTCTGATTTTAAAGAAATGCGTATCCCGCTAACTGATGCGGTCAGGATTCAGTTTCTCTGCGACAGTCAGGAAGGTATTGCCGATGACAGGATTCTGAATCAGGCAAAAACACTGGGTATTCTTATTATTGAGCGGGAAATTCCCCTTCCGAATACTTTTATGAATCTGGTACGCCGGCTCGGGAGTGAATTCAATCTACTGCATCCCTTCGGTGTCAGCTAAATGAAGCGAAATTATACTGTCCATCGGCATAATTGGCTGTATGTATCCGTGGTAAAAAAGATTATATAATATTACTTTTAGGAGAGATATGGATATTACCGGTTTTGAATTTGAAAATTTTTGTGATTTTCAATTTAGTAAAGATTCTGTCAGAGAAGTTAAACCCGCTATAAAAAAATACAGACCTGTTAATTGGGACAAAGAATTGCAATGGTTTCAGGATAATTATCAGGTATTCGAAAGATATAAAGGAAAATGGGTTGCAATAAAAGGGGACAGATTAATAGCTCATGATGTTAATTATCAGAACTTGGTTCTTTTCTGTAAAACTAATAACATTGATACGCCGTTGATACAGTATATTCCGAATTCAGACAATGAATGGAATTTGGGGTTAAGTAATTGTATTATGTTATAGAGTTCTGTCATTCAAGTAGCCGGAAGTAATTCGTACTAATAGTGATTTTCGTCAATTTATTTTTGGAAAGGAGCCAATAATATTGTATAGTTTGGAATACTTGTATATACGCAATTATAAAATGTTACCTAATTCTTCTGCCTCTCGCCCTGTCGTTCAGGTTGTTCTTAGTCGGGAGAGTCTCGATAGTCAAATTTTATTTGCGATAATTGATTCCGGGGCAGATTATTGCACATTCAGTTATGAAATAGGGGAGGATTTGGGAATAGAAATTTTTTCAGGAGAAAATATCCGAATGACCAGTTTGGGATCATCAGAACCAGTGAACGGGTATCTTCATTCAGTTGAAATGGAAGTAATTACAGAAGAAGACGAACCACCGTGGAAAATTTCAACAAAAGTGGCTTTTTTAGACCGGGCTATTCCAAGAAACATCTTAGGACGTGACGGATTTTTTGAATACGCAAAGATAGGATTTGTTGACAGAGAACAAACTATCTATTTAAGCCCGTATTGTTAAAAAATCGAAACAACGGTGTGCCACTTTCTCCAAGTGGAACGTCCGTCACTTGTGGCAACCGGCACATATCGTTTAACGTGTATGTTGCAAAATTAAAGCAATAAACCTGTTTATGCCGGCGGACAGTATAAACTGCTGTTTGGATTCCGGCTGAAATCAGAAACAGATTCCTGCCGGAATGAGAAGATATTTCTCCGACGATTTTTTTAATTCAGGTCATAAAGAACAAGCCTGCCTGTTAAGATACCACTGGTAAGTTCTCCGCAGGCCCTCTTCCACACCGGTTTCAGCCTGCCAGCCCAGAGCATTGAGCTTGGAAACATCCAGCAGTTTCCGAGGCATACCGTCGGGTTTCGAAGAGTCGAAAATCAGATCGCCCTTGAATCCCACAACCGCTTTGGCAATTTCTGCAAGTTCTCTGATGCTTTTGTCCTCGCCGGTTCCGATATTGATCAGATCGCTTTCCTCATAATTGTTCATGAGCCATACGCAGGCATGGGCAAGATCATCCGCATAGAGAAATTCTCTTTTGGGCTGCCCTGTTCCCCAGAGAATGACTCTCGGGTTATTCACACTGAGTGAAATCCTGATGTCTGCCGGGATAGGTCCGAAACAGTCTTCATCTTTGGCAATGGCTTCTCTGTCTCCTTCCGCAGCCATTTTTGCGAGATGAAATTTCCGGATAAAAGCCGGGAGCGCATGGGAAGTCATCAGGTCGAAATTGTCGTTCGGACCGTAAAGATTTGTGGGCATAACCGGCAGAAAAGAAGTTCCGTGCTGCCGGTTATACGAGCGGCACATCTCAATCCCGGCAATTTTTGCCACAGCATAAGCCGAATTGGTCGGCTCAAGAGGACCGGTGAGCAGATATTCTTCTTTCATGGGCTGAGGCGCAAGCCGGGGATAAATGCAGGATGAGCCCAGGAACAGCAGCTTTTCAACGCCGTGACGATATGCTGCGTCAATGATATGGGTCTGGATGAGCAGATTGACACGGATAAAATCAGCGGGATAGGTGTTGTTTGCCATAATCCCTCCCACTCTGGCAGCGGCGAGAAAAACATATTCCGGTTTTTCCTCATCGAAAAAGGCATTCACGGCAGTCTGATCACTAAGGTCCAACTCAGCATGACTGCGGGTGATGAGATTCGTATATCCCTCAGCTTTGAGATGCCGGAAAATGGCAGAACCAACAAGTCCCCGATGGCCTGCGACAAATATTTCAGATGTTTTTTTCATGATTGATCCATTTTCTGGGTGCTGGTTACTGGGTGCTGG
>DYRK01000009.1:12068-27147 GCA_020718785.1 Desulfatirhabdium butyrativorans
CTGGGTGCTGGTTACTGGGTGCTGGGTGCTGGCTTTCAAGTCCCCAGTACCAAGTCCCCGGCAATGTTTTACTCGAACTGATTGTATGTAGGAAAACCTTCTCTTCGGCACAGATGATCTCTTTCCGCTTCTTTGATATCTTCTTCGACCATTATTTTCACGAGATTATCAAAGGAGATTTTTGGCTTCCAGCCCAGCTTTTCTTTTGCTTTTGTCGGATCACCGAGCAGAAATTCCACTTCTGTGGGCCGGAAATAGCGAGGCTCAATCCGCACAAATATCTTGCCGGTAGCCGAATCTTTTCCGACTTCATCCACGCCCGTTCCTTCCCATGCAATGTCAATGTCCACCTCCCGGAATGCCTTTTCCACAAATTCCCGCACCGAATGCGCTTCGCCCGTGGCAACCACATAATCATCCGGCTCATTCTGCTGAAGCATCAGCCACATGGCGCGGACATAGTCGCGGGCAAAACCCCAGTCTCTTTGGGAATCGAGATTCCCGAGATTGAGTCTGTCCTGAAGTCCGAGTTTTATTCTTGCAACGGCTCTGGTAATTTTCCGGGTGACAAATGTCTCGCCTCTGATCGGCGAGTTATGTATCCATCCCTGACCCACCCCGGCATGAAATGTGCCGCTGGCTGTGGCAAGATCAAACAGCCAGTCTTTATATTCAACCGGATGCGCTTTGACTACTTTCTGCTGCTCTCCGTCCGAAGAATTATTGATCCGGTAGTACAGCTTTCCTTCCCGATCTTCGGCAGAGACAACTGCTTTCTGTTCAAGCGTTGTCACTGCCATCCAATACAGCCCGGCGGCAAGAACCGCAGAAGATGTTTCGACTCTCTTACTGACCTCATTGAATCCTGTTAAAAATGCCGTTCTCTCCTGATATCCGCTGTTTAAAATCTGTTTGGGAATCCGTTTGCATCCGGAAACGGTATATAAGGATTCACAGAGATAACGGGCGTAGGCGTCATTTCCGCTCAGTTTCAATCCTCCCAAGCTCCCGCATGAATGACTTCCGCCGGAAACCTTACGCCAAGCCTCAGCCACGCGGTCAATCAAAGCAGAATCCGGCAAAGCAGAATCCGGCAAAGCAGAATCCGGATTCGTAATATATATCCCGCCTTCTTTGCTCACATTACCCTGGGCAGCCAGTATTCCCAGCAGCCATGCTTCTGTTTCGGTCATAACCGTCTGATTTACAGGCTGAGGCAGAGCGATCAGAAAGAGTGATTCACCGGCTTGAATATCTCCTGCGGCTTTCTCTGCATATTTTCCATTCTGTTCCACAAACGCGATATGATCGCTGCTTGCATGAAAAACCGCTCCTTTTGCGGCAATTCTGTTTACGATCTTCTCTTTATTTCTATTCGAAGTTGCCGTCATGCAGGTGACTTCTGTCCAGCCCTTTGCATCCCATACTTCAAAGCGATTTTCAGGAGACAATTCCGTAGTACAGCGACGGGCATCTGTCTGATGAGGAACAATATCTTCAACGGGCAGAAGGTCAATCATCCCGTGTTTGCGGATAAAAACCGGACTGTCGGCAGTGATACATTCGTGATTGAACAAAATGCCGTTGCAGGCAAACATATTATAGGCTTCACGATAATTGACCGTGATCCAGTAGGCATAAACCTTAGCCGCGCCGTAAGGGCTTCGGGGATAAAAAGGCGTGGTTTCTTTCTGCGGAATTTCCTGAACTTTGCCGTACATCTCGCTGGTGGAAGCCTGATAAAAACGGCTTTTTTTCTCCAATCCCAGAATGCGGATGGCTTCGAGAAGACGCAAGGTTCCGATAGCATCGGAATTTGCCGTATATTCGGGAGTTTCAAAAGAGACTTTGACATGGCTCTGTGCAGCCAGATTGTAGATTTCATCCGGCTGAACCATCTGAATAATTCGGATAAGATTGGTCGAGTCGGTTAAGTCTCCGTAGTGCATGAAAAAGCGCACGCCCTCTTCATGGGGTTCTCTGTAGAGATGGTCCACCCGTCCGGTATTGAATGAGGATGCCCGGCGTTTGATGCCGTGAACTTCATATCCTTCTTTTCCCAGAAGAAATTCTGCCAGATATGCGCCGTCCTGTCCGGTAATGCCTGTAATTAACGCTTTTTTCATGGTATTTCCTTTAAGTGAGAAGTAAAAAATTCTCACTTTTCATTTTCAAATCCGATATTCGGTTCATATTGGAAAAAGGCTGTTTTGTCAAACTGTTTTCATGCCTTCTGTTGTCAGACCATACTTTTTTCAATCAGGATGGTCAATAGGGTAAACACAGTATTTTGATGATTGTTTCCGAGTACGCGGCGAGTCCTTCTGCGAATCATATTAATATTGCCCGGACCGGCGATGCTTCTGCCCCTTTCATTTTCAAAGGAAGGCAAAACAAAGTATATCTGCCCGGGGGAACTGCTTCAAGGTTTATGCCTTCCAGAATAAAGATATTATTGCCCAAAAGGATTTTATGGGAAGAGCATTCCATGTCGCCGTATCGGTCAACTGCAATGTAGTCCAAGCCGACAATGCCCAGCTTTTTCTCTGCACAGCACTCAGATGCCTCTTTCGAGATATAGACATATTCTTTTGAAAAAGAGCCGCATCTGCATCGTCCGGTTTCAGAATTCTGTGTTTTGAACAGCACGGCATCTCCCGGCTTATTATCAAGTTTTTCAAATTCATGAGGGCGAATCATTTCTTTGTCTTGAATACTGACAACATGGGCGGTCCGTATGAAATTCTGAACCGCAAACTGTTCGACAGTTCTGGCTCCGGGAATGAAATGAAAGGGCGCGTCAATATGTGTGCCTGAATGCGCGCTCATCACAACTTTTGACAGGTTGTAAAAACCGCCCTTTTCAACGGTCATTAAAAACTCTCTGGAATACGGAGTATCTCCGGGATAGGCAAAGGATTCTTCTCCGAGAGTGACGCTGATGTCATATACGGTTCTGACATTTCCCATATCTTGATCTCCTCAATCTTTTTTTTATCAACTCATTTTCTGAAATGATTATACCAGCGATCCGCTTCATCTGCAACTGTTTTTCAGCGCTCAGGATAAAAAGTCTTGTCCAATGCCTGTTCCACGGAATACGGACAGGTTTTCGGGAAATCGGATTCGGGAATACCGGTCTCAGGCGCGGCATATTCTGCGGCGTCAGGATAGACTTCTGCCGCTTTTTCATCAAGCTGATGCTTCAGACCGGGACTGCTTTTCAACAGTTCTTTTATCTGGTTTCTTTGTTCGATGAGAGTCGGTTTATATTTTTTTATTGACGTATCTGCGGTCTGTCATGTATCATAAGGATAAATTGAACGGAGCAATCGGGTGATAATGCCTGACCCGTCGGCAGGTACAATAAATGCTTAAAAAAATTTTACAAAAGATACATTTCAAAGATGAAAACGGACTCGTCTTTTGTGGAGACGATCCGAAATTCGAGCATATCGGCGAGCTTTGCCATATTCGGGAAAAAGCCGGAAAATTAGGCGCATCTGCTGTTCTGTTTCGCAGAAAATACAATGAAAACAATCGGATAATTGATTCAAAACCTGCTGTTTACATTTACGAAAAAAAAGATGATTTTTTTAACAGCCGAGAACATACAGAGTTGCACGCCAAAATCTGGAGTGCGGGTGATATTGAGGTTTATTTCATTGTGTCTAAGACGAGAATAGATATTTTCAATGCACGCAAGCCTGCGGAAGTTGAAACTGACCGAAATTTAAGTTTGACAAATTTATGCTTGGCAAGCGAAGCCTTAAAAAAATTCAATGATCAGCGTTTTTCTGCAATAGTCTTTGGAAAGGGTATTTTTTGGGAGCAAAAGGATTTTTTCGACGAAAAAAAAGATAAATTTTTTAAGAATCAACTCAGCGGAGAAAATACGCCTTTTCACCGCCTGTTAGAATATCTGATGGCTGCTCGTGAGCATCTCCATCCGAACGGTCTTTCGACAACAACGATTGACAAGTTCTTGATTATTTGTATTTTGGTAAAATTTTTGGAAGAAATTAAGGATGACGACGGAAAACATACGTTAAGAAAAATTTATAAAAAACATCAGATAAAAGATTTTGCAGAAGCTTTGTCAAAGCGAAAATGTATATCTGTTTTGAATGAATTAGCCGATGAGTTTAAGGGAAAGATATTTGATATTTTTTCAGATAAGGAAAGAAGACAAATAGAAGAAACCGATTTGGAGATAGTTGCCGATTTTCTGAAAGCCGAACTTGATATAAGCAGAAAACATAAGCAGCGTTTTCTTTGGAAACAGTATAGTTTCAAATATCTTCCCGTAGAACTTATCAGTTCTGTCTATGAGAACTTTTTGCCTCAAAAAAAAGGAGTCGTTTATACGCCGCCGTTTTTGGTGAATTTTCTTGTTGATGAAGTCATGCCTCTGGATAAACCTTCGGATGATTACTTTGATAAAGACAGATTGAAATTCAAAGTGCTTGATCCGAGTTGCGGCTCGGGTGTTTTTCTGGTAGCTGCCTATAAACGGATGTTGCAATGGTGGTCAATTACCCATTACAAAAAGACGCTGGAAATCAGATTTCCTGAAAAAAATATTTGCCAAAAAATTTTGGAAGACAATATTTTCGGCGTTGATATCAATGAGACCGCCAGACTGATTACTGTTTTCAGTCTGACTATTGCTTTGTTGGATAAACTTGAACCCAAAGAAATCTGGAATAATTTGAAATTAAACAGTTTACAAGATAATATTCAAACTCAGGACTTCTTTGAATGGGCGGCTGTTGCCAAAACAGAGGCTAAAAATTTCGATTTGGTGATCGGAAATCCGCCGTTTAATGATGAAGAAGAAAAAAGCACTCATAAAATCAAGCCGGAATTAGTTTCAAAGATCGGTTTTAAACATAATAAGGTAGCAGGAAATAAATTTGCCCTGCAATTTTTTGAGGGCGGAATGGCTTTAGGCAAAGAAGTTTTCCTGATTATTCCTTCCAGTGTGCTGCTCTACAATAAAGATTCTCAGGCATACCGAGAACAAATTTTTAACGATTTTACCATTAAAAAGATTTTCGATTTTACACACCTGCGGCGTGAATTATTCGGCAGTGCGGATACACCCGTTTGTGCAGTTCTGGCAAATCCTGCCGAAAACAACGGACAAATGATAGAACATACGGTTATCAAGCGTATTGTTTCTTCCGAAAGGAAGATCGCTTTTGAGATAGATCATTATGACCGTCATTTTGTGCGCCATGATTGGGCAACCGATGAAACAAAGCAATTCATTTGGAAAACCAATCTGTTGGGCGGCGGCAGACTGTTTCATCTGATTTATCGCCTGAGTTTGTTGGAAACATTGAAGCATTTTATTGATCGAAAAAAAAATAGTGAATGGATTTATAGTGTTGGTTATATTATCAAACATAGTAAGAAAAAGAAAATATCGGCAGATTTTATCACAGGGAAATTGGCCATTAAACCCAAATCTTTTAAATATAATGGCGATTTTGATACAGAAATTGAAACTTCCGAATTGTTTGTAGAAACAAGAACAAAAGAATTTTATACTTCCCCGCATATTATTTTTAAATTAGTTTTAGAAAAGTCAAAAATTCCGATGGCTTTTTCTGATGAATATTTATGTTTTAACAGCAGTTTTGTCGGTATTCATGCTCCGCAGTCTGATAGAAATGAACTTTATAAAATATATAACAGACTACATAAAAATGAAAACACATCAAAACTTTTCAGAGCCTTTATTTTGGCTACAAGTTCAAAAGCAATGGTTTATCATGAAACCTCAATGGTGAAAGAGGATATTGATAATCTGCCCTATCCTGAAGAAACTGAATATTTAATGCTTTCTCCTACCGAAGAGATTTTAATAAATGACATTTTGGAATACTGCATCCATTTAGGCAAAGCCATCAGCGAAAAAGGGGAAGGACGGAAACTACATGAAAAAGTAGGCGAAAAACAACTTGAAAAATTTGGAAAAACTTTCTGTGATGTTTTAAATCCGATTTATGCTAAAAATGGCAAATCTTGGCAGTGCGGAAAGTTTTATAAAACTGAATCAGTTACCATTTGTCAATTTGGTTATGGAAAAAATGAAGGTTTGTCTTTTCAACTGCTTGACAACTTAGACGATGTTGTCAACCCTCTGATTTATGATAATGATTCTAATCGTGGAGCGACTTTCACAAGAGTTTGCAGATACTATAAACATCTGAGCCGTTATGATTGTGTGTTTTTAATCAAACCAAATGCTATACGTTATTGGCTTAATTCCATCGCTTTGCGAGATGCTGATGAAACCTTTACAGACTTGAAAAAAGCCGGACGCTGACACTGATGAATAATATACAACATGAATTTCGTGAAATAGATGAGGGAAGTTCAGATAAGGCGATTTCAGACCTTATCAAATATATTGAAGAAAAATTACCAGATTTTACAAATTCACAAGAGTTTGTTGATATTTTAGAAAAGAAAAAAAATGAAAATCAACATTCCTTATCTTTCTGCGTATATATGACAAACGGATGCAAATCTGCTTATTACTTCAGCAGAGAAAATGCCCAAAAAGGAAGCCATACTATTGATATAGGCGTTTATCAAGGAAGTAATTTGATTTTTACGATAGAAGCCAAACTATTGCCTACACCAAAGGGAACTAAGAAAGAATCAAGAGCAGAACACGAATATGTGTATGGGAAGGGAGCAGGCATACAAAGATTCAGAGACGGATTTCACGGGGTTGATAATCAGGATAATCCCTTATCTGAAAACGGTATGATTGCATATATCAAAGAAAACGACTTTGAATATTGGCTTTTCAAAGTCAACCAGTGGATTTCAGATGCTCAATGGGACGAATCTGAACAGCTTAAAAAAATTTATTTCAAATCAATCGCCAAACTTTTTTCCAGACACAGCCGCTTGAAAACTTCCGATGTAACATTATACCATTTTTGGATTTATACGGTGCGCCCGAAATAGCTTACTCAGGTAACAATTTCTATAGCTTGATTTGAATATAAAAGATCAATATTCAGAAGAAGGAAAAAGATCAGATAGAAAAAGGTGTGAGAGTTTATCTGGCTGAGTTTCAACACAAATCAAAAGATAATTTTTTAAGGAAAGGATTATGAAATACTGGCGGGTTCCTCTGGATTCCCATGAAGTGCAGGTGACCCGGGGGCATGTCCACATTATTGCAGACCGATGCAAAGGCTGCGGTTATTGTATTGCTTACTGTCCCCGGGAAATCCTTGAATTTTCCAAAGCGTTCAATGCAAAAGGATATCATCCTCCGGTAGTCAAAAAAGACGATTGCCTGAACTGCCACTATTGTGAGCTTCTTTGCCCGGAGTTTGCCATATTTTCAATTGAGAGGTGAGAGGTGAGAGGTACGGGGTAAGAGGTAAGACGCCTCAGACCCCGCACTTCGCACCTCGCACCTCGTATCACGAGGAAGAGAATGAAACCAGCAGTCCTCACAGGTGAACATTTTATCAACGGAGACGTTGCCTGCGCCGAAGGCGCGATTGCAGCAGGGTGCAGATTTTTCGGAGGCTATCCGATCACTCCTGCCACGGAAGTCGCTGAACATATATCCGAAAGACTGCCCGATGTCGGCGGGACTTTTATCCAGATGGAAGATGAAATTGCGGCAATGACTTCCATTCTCGGAGCCGCATGGACAGGCATAAAAACCATGACTGCCACTTCGGGACCCGGTTTCAGTCTGATGATGGAAACCGTAGGACTCGCTGTAGTCACAGAAACTCCATGCGTGGTAGTCAATGTTCAGCGTGCAGGTCCTTCTACCGGGCTTCCCACGCAGGGAGCTCAGGCAGACATGATGCAGGTAAGATGGGGATCCCACGGCGATTACGAAATCATCGCTATCGCTCCTTCGTCGCCGCAGGAAATGTTTGATCTGACGATCATCGCTTTCAACCTGAGCGAGAAATACCGGACTCCCGTATTTATAATGTCGGATGAAATTGTCGGACACATGAGCGAAAAGGTAGTAATACCCGATGCCAGAAAAATAAAAACCGTATCGCGTCCCAAGCCCACGGGCAGAAAAGACAAGTTCAGGCTGTATAAACCGGGACCTGACGGCGTTGCTCCCATGCCGTCCATCGGCGAAGGCTACAATGTCCATGTCACAGGTCTGACTCATGATGAAAAAGGCTATCCGGTGATGTCGGTGGATACGCAGAAAGAGATGATTGCACGGCTTCTCGGAAAGATCAGAAACAATCTTGACGATATCATCATGACTCAGGAGTATATGCTTGAAGATGCAGATATCGTGATTGTCTCTTACGGTGTTTCCGCCAGAACCGCATACACCGCTGTGGAAGAAGCGAGAAATATGGGTATCAAAGCCGGTCTGCTGCGTCTGATAACGGTCTGGCCCTTTCCGGAACAGAAAATCCGTGAACTTGCGAAACGAGTCAAAGGCTTTGTCACCGTTGAAATCAACATGGGGCAGATATGCAGGGAAGTGCAGCGATGCGCGGGTATTCCTACATATCTCGCGGGTCATGCCGGCGGTGCAATTATTCCTCCGGACGATGTGCTTAACATACTAAAAGAGAGATTTTGAAATATGACTGAAAATCCTCAAAACGTCCATCCGCTTGAAGACCTGGTGCGGATGGACCGTATTCCTCATATCTGGTGTCCGGGATGCGGAACGGGATCTGTGTTTGCCTCCTGTCTCACGGCAATGAAGCAGACCGGAATTCCTTATAATCAGTTTGCTATGGTTTCCGGAATCGGCTGTTCGGGCAGAGGAGCGGGGTATATCAATATTGACTCGTTCCACACCACACACGGGAGAGCCATTCCCTTTGCCACAGGAATCAAAATGGCAAGCCCCGACCTGAATGTTATTGTCTTTTCCGGAGACGGCGATCTGTTTGCCATCGGCGGCAATCATTTTATCCATGCTGCCCGCCGGAATATGGATATTACGGTGATCTGCGTCAACAATCTGACTTACGGCATGACCGGCGGACAGGTCGCTGCCACAACGCCTCATCTGGCAAAGTCTTCTACAACTACAGTCGGAAACCCGGAAACTCCGTTCAGTCTGCCGTTTCTTGCCTACGCGTCCGGGGCAACCTACATCGCCCGCTGGACAATGCTGCATGCGCGTGATCTCGCGGATTCGATTGAAGAAGCCCTTGTCCATAAAGGATTTTCCTTTATCGAAGTGCTTTCGCCATGTCCCGTGAATTTCGGCAGACGGAACAAGGAAAAGCCTCTTGACACCTTGAAGAAATACTACGAAAACACCATCGTCAGAAACGGCGCAAATCCTGCCGAGTTGGATATTGACTATAAGAAAGGAGTGATTCTCGGCAAGTTTGCAGACATTGACAAACCCACGCATGATGAGAAGTACAAGAAGATGTACTGGCCGGATGAGAAGTGAAGAGTGAATATTGAAGAAGATTGCTATCTCGAAATTTCAAGGAAGGGGATTTTATGAGTATCACACTTCAAATGGAATTGCCGGAAAGCATTTTTGCCGTGTTACACCATGATAAAGAGGAACTTGTAAATATGGTGAAGCTCTGTGCAGCCGTCAAATTGTATGAGCTGCATCGCCTTTCCCAAGAAAAAGCATCGGAGTTGGCGGGTATGAGCAGAGGAGAATTTTTACTCGCGCTGAAAGATTTCGAAGTCACACCGTATCAATACGGAGCGCAAGAGATTCTGTCAGAGGTTCGGAGGCTTGGACTTTAGCATGGAAAAGGTGTTTATTCTGAATTCATCGCCCGTCATCAGTTTGTCCAAAGCCGGCTTGAATGTGATTTTGGAAAAGTTGACGGTTCTGATTCCTCAAGATGTTGCCGTTGAGTTGAGCTATGAAAAATATGTTGATGAAGCCCGGCAATTTATCAGCGCGCATCAAGAAAGCGTATTTTCGGAATATCTGATTTCGGATGAGATAAAAAACTGGGGTCTTGGAAAGGGTGAATCTTCTGTATTAGCCTCGGTATTTCAACATCCGGAATGGATTGCGGTAATTGATGACGGCGCTGCCAGAAAATGTGCGAATGTTTATAATCTGAATCTGACCGGAACATTAGGACTGCTGCTGATTGCTTATAGAATCGGATGGATTGACAATTTACAAGAGTCCATAGATGCTCTCAGACATGCCGGATTTTATCTGAATAAGCACTTGATTAAAGATGTGTTGCAGAAAGCGGACTCAGAATTTATCTGATTCAGATACCTTATCAACAAATCAATGAGCAGTTCCTTATAAGCAGGTCAAAATTTATGTCAAACATGAATGAAAACAAAAAACAGGAAGTTATTATCACCGGATTCGGCGGTCAGGGAATTGTCCTTGCGGGCAGAATTCTCGGTATGGCCGCAGCCCTGTGGGACCGCAAAGAAAGCACTCTGGTGCAGTCCTACGGCCCCGAATCCAGAGGCGGCGCGTGCTGCGCTCAGGTCATTATCTCCGACGAGGTGATCCGGTATCCCTACGTCAAAACAGCCGATGTTCTCGTGTGTATGTCTCAGTCGGCTTATGAGAAATACAAGGGACAACTGAAAGCCGAAGGCTATCTTCTGACGGACAAAGATTTGGTCACGCCGAATGAGGAGAGAGATTTCTTTTCTATTCCCTCTACCCGCATGGCAGAAGAACTGGGGCGGGCAATGATGGCAAACATCATTATGCTCGGATTTGTCACAGCCGTGACCGCGCTGATATCTGAAAAAGCTGCAAAGGAAGCGGTTGCCTCATCGGTGCCTAAGGGAACAGAAGAGATGAATCTGAAAGCATTTGCCAAAGGCTATGATTACGGTTTGTCAAAACTCAAAGGACGGGAGAAAAAATCCCTGGGCAATACTGGAGCAGCTTAATGAAACGCGCCAAAGACCGTTTACACAGAGTCATTGTCATCGGCGCCGCACCTTCGGGAATAGCGGCAGTCAACAAGCTCGGAGAACTCGGCATTCCCGTAACGCTTGTGGATTCGGATTCCAATTTAGACCGAAAACTTTCCGGCGGGGAATTTCGGCTCAAATCCGGGATTCCCCTGAATCACGCGCATCGGCCCGGTCTGATCCGAATTATGAGAAATCCCGGGATCAAGTGCATTCTGCCCGCAACCGTCAACAGCATCCGGCATACTTCGCAGGGATTCGGCGTCAGTATTACGAGGCATCGGACCTTCGTAGAAGCGGGTAAATGTATTCTTTGCGGTCGCTGCGCGGAGGTCTGTCCGGTAGTTGCGGAAGACAATAATGAGAAAGCCCTCCGATTCGAAAACCGCCTGAGCCTTCCGGGCCGTCCTGTGATTGACAAAAGACGGCTGCCATTATGCCGTGAAAACTGCCCGCTGGGAGTCAATGCTCAGGGATATGTCGCGCTGGCAAAACAGGGCAAATTTATCGAAGCCTTAGAACTGGTTCGGGAAAAGAATATTCTCCCCGGAATTTGCGGCAGAATCTGTAATCATCCTTGTGAAGACGAATGCAGAAGGGGGCAGTTGGATGAGGCGGTTTCCATAAGAGCCGTCAAACGCTTTCTGGCAGATTATGGACTCGAACATAAAGATCGAATATCTCCTCGGAAGCCGGTTGAGAAAAGAGAGGAGAAATTTGCGATTATCGGTTCGGGTCCTGCGGGACTTGCGGCTGGGGCAGAATTGGCTCGGTTCGGATGTCAGCTCACGGTATTCGAAAAAGAAAAGATGGCGGGCGGACTGCTTCGCTACGGCATCGGTCCCCATCGTCTTCCCAGAGAGATTTTAGATGCGGAGCTTGACTACATCAAAGACTTGGGAGTGAATTTTGTGACTTCGCATCCGGTGAATCTTTCCCAAGATATCGAGCATCTTAGAAATACTTTTGACGGGATACTCCTTTGCACAGGTTCATGGAAAGACCGGAAACTCAGGGTTCAGGGGGAAGATTTGGAGGGCGTCGAAGGATGTCTTTCTTTTCTGAACCGATTTTACCGGGGCGAAGTCAAAGAACTCAGAGAAAAAGTTGCGGTTATCGGCGACGGAAACGCAGCCTTTGATCTGGCTCGAACCCTTTCCCGTATGGGAGCGGAAGTGACGATTGTCTCTTGGTTCGGAAAAGAAGAAATCCCGGCAGATACAGAGGAAATCCGAGGAGCCGCAGAAGAAGGCATTTCTGTCGAAGATCGGCTTCAGGTTATCGGATTTCTCGGAGAAAAAGGCAAATTCGAACGGCTTCTCTGCAAACCGACTATAGCGGGAACACCGGATAAGAACGGGATTCCCTGGCCCGTGATTATTGAGGGAAGCAATCCGGTCGAGCTTGCTTTTGACAAGGCTTTTGTCTCTATCGGTCAGACAGGTACTTTTGAGCCGGGGAGCCGGATCGGCGGACTGAATATCGGCAAGTTCGGATTCATTGCTACGGATGAAAATTTCCGTACTAGTATCTCTAATGTCTATGCCGCCGGGGACGCAGTGAGCGGTCCTTCTACGGTCGTAAAAGCAATGTCTAAAGGCAAGGCTGCCGCGGAACGCATGTTGTCGGAGATATGCAAGATCGAAATCCCGGAAAATCGCTCGCAAAGAACTGCTAAAGAATTTCCGGATATTCCTTCGGATATTCCCAGACTGAACCGGGCGCATATCCCAGAAAAACAGGCATCGGGACGGCGGAACAATTTTTCGGAAGTGGCTCTGGGCCTGTCCGAATCTCAGGTCATTGCCGAAGCGCAGCGATGTCTTCAGTGCGGGGTCTGCTCCGAATGTATGCAGTGTGCGAATATCTGCGAAGCGATCAACCATAACGAAGCCCAAGAAGAATGGATTGAACATGCCGGTGCCTTGATTATTGCGGATCCGGATATGGCTCCGCCGGTAAAAGGAGATGATGTGATTCGGGCTTACGGTCCGAAATCTTCGAAGCCCGATGTCTATGCCATGATTTTGCGGGGATTTGCTTCTGCGGCTCAAGCCATGCTTCTGCTCGGCAATACTTCGAATATTCAGAAAGGGAGCAGAATTTCCTTTTATCAGCCCGATCCCCTGATTTCTCCCGATCTCCGTATCGGCGTATTTGTCTGCAAATGCAATGATTCGCTGGGCTGGACTGAAGAAATGAATGACTATGTTCGGAGTCTCAACGATATCGAAGATGTGGTTCACGCTGAAGTCATGCGCTCTGCCTGTGTGTCCGAAGGAATTTCAGCCATCCTCAAAACCGTGCGTGAAAAGGGAATTACCCGATTAGTCATCGGCTCCTGTGTCTGCTGTTCTCTGAATTTCGTATGCAGCGCATGTACAGACCAGCGAACCCGCTTGAAACAAGGGCTTTTCGCTGCTACGGGCATCAGCCGCTTTATGGTAGTCACACGAAATATCCGAGGAGAAGCATTGAGTCTTTTGAAAAAAGACCCGGAACAGGCGCAGAGCAAATTCAAAGGGCTGATTGACCGCTCCGTAAGACGTGCGAGAATGCTGAAACGCTTTCCTTCTCCTGCGAGAATCTACAACTTCACTACAGCCGTGATCGGAGAATCCGAAGCTGCGGTCAACAGCGCGGTGACGCTTGCCGAAGCCGGTATGGAAGTATTTATGTTCGGCGCAGAAGACAAACCCCTGAGTATCAAGCCCGATCATCCGAATATTCATTGTTTCGAAGGCTCTTCGGTAAGCCGGTTCCGGGGAACGCTGGGGGATTTTCAACTGAGCGTGGAAACAGCGGGTTTCAAGCAGAGCATACAGGTGGGGGCGGTGATTCTCGGGGAAAGATCAAGAAAAAAAATCCGATATATTCATCAGGAAGGGCTGCAACCCCGATCCTTTGACTTTGCCATGCAGGAAAAAGATGTAGCGGGAGTTCCCTTTTTTTATCCCGGAATGACTTCGATCTCCGGGCTTTTTCTCGCAGACCCTCCGGATATCACGATTTCAGACCGGCAAAAAGGCTTGTCTGCCGCGGTGCTGGCAGCAGCCGTGATGCCTCGGGGACCCAGACAGAGCAAGGGCTTTACGGTAGCAATAGATGAGGAACTGTGCCGTAGTTGCGGACGATGCGTAGAAGTCTGTCCCTACCACGCGGTGACGCTGAAACAAAATGCCCTGGGCGCGTGGCACGCAGCCGTTGACGAGGCATTCTGCAAAGGCTGCGGCAACTGTATTTCCGTCTGTCCTTCCAATGCGGCGGACAGCCCCTATCGCAGCCAGCAGTTCTACGAGCGGACACTTGAGGAAATTCTGCTGTAGGGGCATGTCGGCGACATGCCCTCTTGCTGTCGCCCTCTATATCTATCTACAAGGATTGTGTGTAAGCAGGGATTACTACATATCGTATGTGTTACAGAAATCCTTTTTTAAACACAATCCTTGTAGATGGCATAATTAGGCAAAGGAGCGTTCCCCCGCCTTTCAGTCGGGTATGCACCGGATGAAAATCCGAAAAAGCCGGGAACGTAAAATCAGTAACTTATGATGATTTACATGGGAGAAAATAAATGGACCCTTTGTATTACACGCTGCTGACCGGCGCACTCGGCAGCATGATCGCCAGCATCACCGAGAAAAAAGCCGCTGACGTGGTGGCTGCATTTGAAAAGCGTTTGCAGAAAGGCGGTCAGCCCGTGAATCACGATTTGCAGCGGGCTGTCCATGAGGCTTATCTCAAAGCCACGCTCTTTGTCTGCAAAAGTTTTATGGAAGAATGCGGCGTTTCACGGGAGCTGCTGAGAGCGGATGACCCGCTTGACCGTCCCCGAAGTGAAGCTGCCCGTGCAGATGCGGTTCGGCAGAAACTTTATGCAGAGATTAAACAATTGTCTGACCCTGATGATGTTCCTTCTGCTAAAATTCCGAAAACAAAGCTCAAACTGTTGCTAACATCCGGAAATATGAGCGCAAAAGAACAGCTTGAGACGTTAAAAGCCGAATTGAAAGAACAGGTGATCGTTCATATTTCCGAATGGCAGGACAATCTGCCCTATTGCTTTATCCTGATGATTCGGGAAGGATGGGAAAGAAACGGCGTTCAATTGGACTGGTTCAATTCCCTGTGTCTCTGGTTTGCCGAAATTCTGAAAAAT
>DYRK01000975.1 GCA_020718785.1 Desulfatirhabdium butyrativorans
AGACGTGCCAGAAATTCCTGACGGTCGAAAATCGGAATAACAGGTTCGGGGTGCGGGGTCAGAGGCTGCCTCTCACCTCTGACCTCCGACCTCTGACCCCGAACCAATTGCCTCCCGATGGCTTCAGCCAGTCTGACCGGATCAATGGGTTTGGCCACATAATCGTTCATGCCCGCAGCCGCATATCGCTCACGGTCTCCCTGCATGGCATTTGCAGTCATGGCGATAATGGGCGTATTCCGGTTTACCGAGCCGGATTTTCTGATGATTTCCGTGGTTTCGATCCCGTTCATTTCCGGCATTTCCACATCCATCAGCACCAGATCGTAAGGCTTTGTCTCGAGAACGGCGACGGCTTTTTTTCCGTTGTCTGCAATATCTGCGGAAAGCCCCTGCTTTTTCAGAAGTGCCGATGCTACCATCTGATTTAACTCATTGTCCTCGACAAGCAGGATGAGCGTGCGCGGGTTCGGGGTCAGGGGTAAGAGGTCAGGGGTTCGAGGTCCGGGGTGAGAGGAACCCCCTGACCTCGAACCCCGTACCTCTGACCTCTTTTCAAACCCCGCTGTGAACCAGAAAGTGCTGCCCACGCCCTCCTGACTTCTGACGCCGATTTCTCCGTCCATCATTTCCACGAGTTTTTTGGAAATGGCCAATCCGAGACCGGTCCCGCCGTATTTCCGGGTAGTCGAGGAATCTGCCTGCGAAAAGGCTTTGAAAAGCCGGTCCAGACGGTCTTGGGGGATGCCGATACCCGTGTCGGAAATTTCAAATACGAGGTGAGAGGTCAGGGGTTCATCCTCACCCCGAACCTCGCACCCCGCACCCCGAACCCGGATATTTATCCCCCCTTTGTGAGTGAATTTGATCGCATTGTTGACCAGATTGAGCAGAATCTGGCGCAGCCGTGACGGGTCTCCGCCCAGATAGGGATGAACATCGTCATCAATCTCATGAGTCAGTTTCAGCCCTTTTTCATCGGCTTTGAGTCTCAAAATATTGACGACATCTCCGATGACTTCGGAAAGATCGAAATCCACGGTTTCCATATCGAGCTTTCCGGCTTCGATCTTGGAAAAATCAAGGATATCGTTGATTACGGAAAGCAGCGCATCGGAGGCTGTGACCACCATCCGGGCATATTGGCTCTGTTCCGAATCCAGATTGCTTTCCAGCAGGAGCCGAGACATATTCACGACCGTATTCATCGGCGTGCGGATTTCATGACTCATACTTGCCAGAAACTCACTTTTGGCGCGGGTGGCGGATTCGGCGGCTTCCTTTGCCTTTATCAGTTCTTCTTCCGCTTTTTTGCGATTGGCAATATTCCATACCGAATCCATGAGCAGAGTCAGTTGGCTGGAATCCGAATAGTCATAATGGGATGTCTTGTTTGCAACTCCGATAACCGCCACGATTTTTCCTTCGATAAACACCGGAACCGTCAGAAACTTATACAGAAGCGCATGTCCTTCGGGATAACCTTTTTTCAGAGGATTCGGAGCTTGAAAGTCATTGACAATAATCGGACGCCGCTGCCTGACCGCCTCGCCCCATATCCCGGTTTTGTCCAGATGATACAGGGTCTGAGGCTTTGCAACGGAACATTCTTTCATGACTTCTTTGGACCAGATATTCAGAGTGAATTCTTTGCTTTCCTCGTTGTAGTAATAGATATA
>DYRK01000254.1 GCA_020718785.1 Desulfatirhabdium butyrativorans
TTTGCCGATAAAACGGTTTGCAAAACCGTTTTACAAAAAGCGCAGATTATGCCGGCGGGCAGTATATGTGTCGGAGAATAAAATATGTCAAGAACAAAAATCGCCTACGGTATTGATCTGGGAACCACCAATTCCGCAATTTCCTTAATGGAAAACGGAAAGATCACTCTTATCAGAAGTGATAAATACCAGAAGGACACCACGCCTTCCTGCGTTCAGTTCAACAAGAGAAAAGCTGTTTTTGCGGGCGACGACGCGCTGAACCGGTATCGCTATGAAGTACTGAAGGCGTTTAAAGATTTCACCCGGTCCGGCACTGAAGATATCGGCGTCAACACCTTTATCGAATTCAAAAGGACAATGGGAACCGATAAGGAATACAGCAGCGCATACATGAACCGCTCGTTTGCCTCTGAGGAGTTATCGGCGGAAGTCCTGAAAAAGCTCAAAAGCTATGTCAGGGACGAGGATATCAATGCCGCGGTGATTACTGTTCCTGCAAAATTCCGGCAGAATCAGATTGACGCGACTCAGCGGGCAGCGGAACTTGCCGGTTTCAGATACTGCGAGTTATTGCAGGAACCCATTGCCGCGTCGCTGGCTTACGGCATAGATACGAAAGATATGGACGGCTACTGGCTGGTGTTTGATCTGGGCGGAGGAACTTTTGACGCTGCTCTGATGAAAATCGAGGACGGAATTATGAAGGTCACGGATACCGAAGGAGATAATCATCTCGGAGGAAAGAACATAGATTATGCGGTCGCGGATCATATCTTCATTCCCTATCTCAAAACGCATTACAAAATTGATGCCGTTCTTTCGGATGAATACGGCAGAACTCTTCTCAGAGACGCTCTGAAATGGTTTGCCGAAGAGACAAAAATTGTCTTGTCTTCAGAAACTTCGTTTGAAGTTTTCAGCGATGAACCCATAGGAAAAGACGATGATGGCAGGGACATCGAATTAGACATTACTGTGACTTCCGAGGAATTTGAAAAAGCAGCCGAACCTGTGTTTCAGAGGGCAGTTGATATTTCCCTCAAACTTTTGGAAAACAACGGTTTGAAAGGTTCTGATCTGAAAACAGTGGTTCTGGCGGGCGGTCCCACTTTGTCGCGGACATTAAGAAAAATGCTGTCTCATGCCCTGTTCGGGGACTCGGACAGATTGGCGGATACCCTGATTGATCCGATGACCGCGGTAGCAAAAGGCGCGGCATTGTTTGCCTCCACGAGAGATATACCGCTGGAATTGCAGCAAAGGGACCGGGCAAAAATCCAGCTTAAACTCCGATTTCCCGAAACTACGGTGGAGACAGAAGAACTGATAGGAATCCGCATCGAGCGGGAACAGACCTCCGGCAGTATCCCGGATAAGATATTTGTTGAAATTATCCGCAATGACAAGGCATGGTCCGGCGGAAAAACAGAAATACGAAATGACGCGGAAGTGATTCCCATACTTCTGAATCCGGGATGCGCCAATACTTTTATTATATGCCTGTCTGACGGACATGGGAATCTTTATCCCTGCGAACCGGACAGTTTCACAGTAATTCAGGGCATGAAAGCTGCAAACCCGACACTGCCCTTTGCCCTGTGTATCGAAGCCTCGGATACCCGTACCGCGAGACAACTGCTTCAGCCGTTAAGAGGACTTGATAAAAATCAGTCCCTGCCCGCGAAAGGAAAAGGAATTTTTAAAACCCAGAAACCTATCCGCCCCGGAATTCGGGAGGATGTGATCCGAATACCGATTTACGAAGGACAGCCAGGCACCAAGGCGGTTTATAACAGCCGGGTTCATGAGATATTCATCACCGGCGGAGAACTGCATGAGATATTGCCTGGAGATACGGATGCGGAAATTACTCTGGAGATAGACAGTTCAAGGAGAATGAGACTTTCAGCGTATTTTTCTTATATTGATGAGACATACCGCTTCGATCTCCCTGATAATACGACAAAAGACTATGATGCCAAGGTGCTGGAAGGAGAAATTCGGAAAGCAAGGCAGAGTCTGACCGGATTAGAAAAAAAATGTCCGGCAATATGCCGGAAATCCGGCGATGAGCTGAATCAGCTTGCGGGTCTGCTTGAAAACGCAGGGAGAGATCAGGACAGCAAAACCCATATAATGGAACGTCTGAGAGAGGTGATGAAGGAAGTTGACAAAGCAGAGGAAGATACCGAATGGCCCGAAACAGAAGAGGCTCTCGGCAATGCTCTGAAAAAAATAGCCGTGACCCATGAGCGATACGGCAATGAAAGGACCGGGCAGATCATCGAACAGTACAGGCAGCACTCGCAGATGATTATTCTTCAGAAAAATGTGAAGATGGCAGGAGACCTCATTGCCGAAATACATGGGCTTGATTTTTCGCTGAAAAGTCAGGACATCGGTTTATGGATCAGTTATATCAGAAAATTCGACGAACAGTTTGACTCGCACAGTTGGAAAGACAGGACCGCCGCGAGAGAACTTATCAATGAAGCCAAAGCGGTAATTACCGCAGAGCCTTCGAAAGCCAAGTTGCAGCATATCGTAAAGCAGTTGTCCGCACTGCTGCCTCAGACAGCCGCAGCGGCAACTCAGGGCGCGGATGAGGAATTATTGAGGACAAGCCTGTAAAACGCCCCGGCTTATGTACCGGGACAAAAATTTTCCGGCATTTTTAAAAACTGAGTTTTTTGAAAAAACTCAGTTTTTCCCATTCTGCTATGTCCGAACATATATGGCCGGGTACATAAAATAGACGCAAGCCGTTTTGTATCTGTCCGATCCGTTGAAACGATTTGCAAAATCGTTTTACTGTAAAACGCCCCGGCTTAAAATAGACGCAAGTAGTTTTCAGTGTGCGGCGATAAGAATAACATTCTGTTATGACCGGAACTGACGGCGTCATACCGAACAGATTTTTTTAGAATATGATGATATTCAAAAGAGATAAACGACAGGATAACATCGCTGTCAGATGGAGTATGAAATGGAAACTGATGGCGATTATGACCTTTCTGATGACCGGTCTGGTCGCGATCCTGACCTATACCCAGATCACTTCTCAGAAAGAAATGCTGAAGAATGAACTGGACAAACGGGTCGCTCTGATGAAAGAAAACCTTGTCGAACGCGGAAAGAGTTTTACTTCAAATCTTGTCACCGAAGCGGAAAACGATATTGCCTCTTTCAATTTTTCCGGGGCAATGGAACGGATCCGAAGCAGAGCCGAAAACAATGCGGAAATCAAATATGCGGTATTTCTCAACCCTGACGGAGAGATTGCTTTGTCTCTGAAATCCGAGGCTGTTCAGAAAATGCGGGTTGAAAAAAAAGAAACAGCGGCAAGGAAAAATTATCAGACATCGGATTATGACAGAATGACAGTAAAGGAATACAGCGAAGAGGACGGCGATGTCATCGAGATAGTAAATCCCATACAGATCGGCGCCAAAGTATCAGGAACATTAAGTCTGGTTTTCACTCTGAAACATTTGGACAGAGAAATAGAAAAAACCGGGAAACAGATCGGAGAGGATATGAACAGAGTGGTAGTCAAATCCACACTGACCTCGCTGGGATTCATCGGAATCTCTTTTGTCTTTATGTTCATCATGGCTGCAAAAGCATCAAAACCTCTTATTCTTCTCACGGATTTTGCCCGGAAACTTTCAAAAGGAGATTTTCCGGCATCTTCGAATATTCGGATCCGGTCAACAGATGAAGTCGGCGTGCTTGCCGTGACCTTCATAGAAATGAGCAGAAAGCTGGAAGAATCATACAGAAAATTAGAAGAATACAATAGAACCCTTGAACAGAAAGTTGCTGAAAGAACAGAAGAAATCGCTCAGAAAAATATCCGGCTGAACGAAGCCATCAGAGACATCGAGGCAGCCAGAAGAGAGGCTGAAACCGCCAACCGTGCCAAAGGGGATTTTCTTGCCAACATGAGTCATGAAATCCGGACGCCCATGAATGCGATTATCGGCATGACAGGACTGGCTTTAAACAAAGAAATGTCTCCTGCGGTGCGTAATTACCTGAACACGGTCCGAACCTCGGCACATTCTCTGCTCGGACTTATCAACGATATTTTGGATTTTTCCAAAATCGAGGCAGGCAAACTGGAACTGGAATCTGTCGAATTCCGGATATACGATCTCATGGATAATATATGCGATATGTTTGCAGGCAAGGTTTCGGCAAAAGAAGTCGAACTGATTGTCTCGGTTGACACAGATGTGCCTTATAGCATGATCGGGGACCCGCTGCGGCTTGGGCAGATTCTCATCAATCTGGTGAACAATGCTGTCAAATTCACAGATCAGGGAGAAATTGTTGTCAGGACAGAGCGTCGCGGCGCAGAAGATACGGAGAGCGTGCTGCTCGGATTTTCCGTAAAAGATACCGGGATCGGAATATCAGAGGATAAACTCACGCGGCTGTTCACTCCTTTCACACAGGTGAACGGTTCATTTTCCCGGAAATTCGGCGGCACAGGACTGGGACTGAGCATCAGCAGACGGCTGGCAGAAATGATGGGCGGAGAGATAGGAGTAAAGAGTGAGCCGGACAAGGGAAGCGTGTTTTACTTTACAGCAAGACTGGGTCTGAAAACAGGAGACAATGAAGTGAAGACGGCTCTTCCGGCTGATCTCAGGGGAAAGAATGTGCTGATAAGCGATGACAATGAAACCTTCTGTAAGACATTGGGCAGCAGGCTTGAATTTCTCGGTCTGAATGTGACCCTGACAGATTCCGGCAAAGAGGCACTGGAAAAACTGACAAATCCTGCTGTCCGGTATGACCTGCTGATGACAGACCAGAAAATGCCCGGACTGAACGGCGTCGAAGTCGCGAAAAGAATCAGAAATGATGAGAAATATGCACGGATACCGATTATTCTCATGGCTGAGATCGGGAATGAGGAAGTCCTTCAGTTTATGGAAAGCGGGCTTGTAAACACTTTTGCAGTCAAACCGGTAAAACAATCCCTGCTGCCGGATATTATCATGGGACTTTTCGGATACAAAGTTGACCGCGTGTCGGACTGCAAAGCAAAGTCGGACCGGGAAACAGAGACAATAAAAAAGATCAGAGGAGCGAAAATTCTGCTGGCAGAGGATAATTTGATCAATCAGCAGGTGGCTGCCGAAATTCTTCAAAGCATCGGCATCGTCGCAGATATCGCCGAAAACGGCAGGGAAGCCGTCGAAAAATCGGAAAGGCAGACTTACGACGCTATCCTCATGGATGTACAGATGCCTGAAATGGACGGCTTCGAAGCCACGGAGAGCATCAGAAAGCGAGAATCGCAGAACAGAAACAGCGACGCCATGCCGATCATTGCCATGACTGCCCATGCCATGAAAGGAGACAGGGAAAGATGTCTTGGAGCCGGTATGGATGACTACGTGAGCAAACCCATAGATACCGCGGAACTCTTTTCTGTTCTTGCCCGATGGATAAAGCCCTCGGAAAACAGAACACAGAATCCGGCAGCCCCGGATATCCCCGACACTTCTGTTTCCGGATTT
This sequence comes from Desulfatirhabdium butyrativorans, assembly GCA_020718785.1. Classification (GTDB taxonomy): domain Bacteria; phylum Desulfobacterota; class Desulfobacteria; order Desulfobacterales; family DYRK01; genus DYRK01. The sequence continues at coordinate 5,538 of DYRK01000254.1, forward strand.
CCGGAAAGCCTTCCCGGAATCAATATCGCTTCTGCTTTGGACAGGCTGAGGGGAAGCAAAAAAGTATTTATAAAAATTTTAAATGATTTTTCAGAAAATTATGCCCAGGTCGCGACGGACATCAGAGAGGCTCTGGAAAAAGGAGATACAGAGGCAGCCCGCAGGATAAACCATACGCTCAAAGGCGTTGCCGGCAATTTTTCGGCAACAGCTTTATACGAGGCAGCAGTGGAACTGGAAACCGCAATCAAGGAGAACCGGTCCGGGGATTTTGATGTTCTCCTGAGAATTCTTGAAGAGGCTCTGACAGTGGTGCTGACATCCGCGAAAAGCCTGAAACAGATATCTGAAGAGACACCATCCGAGGCCGCCGAGAATGCCGGGCATCGGCAACTCCTAGATATGATTGATGAACTTTCGGAAATGCTGTCACGGAACAATCCCAAAGCCTCGGCATGTCTGGATGCTTTGAAAGTCCATCCGGATGCTGCCGGAATTAAGAACGAACTTGCTTTTCTGAAAAAACAGATCGGTCAGTTTGACTTCAAGGGAGCAGGAAAGACGCTGGCTCGGATTGCAGAGTCCATGGGAAACTGAACAAAACCCGTATCAACAAATACTCAGCAGATCGAAAAGTTTTGCAGAGGCCGGATTCCGGGTTAAAACCGGAAAACAGCCGTTTTCCGGTTTTCCCCGGAATGACAGGATACTGCAGCCGGTAACCCGGAATCCCCTGTTTACAATATTAACCGGCGATCCTGCACATTCCGGAGCAGTTCTTTTACTTGATCCATTCTTTGATCAGGCTGTCATATCTTCTTTCATTTTTCTCATCACGGGAATCGCTGATTTTGTTCCTGCGATACTGGAGATAAGCATCCCGGAAAGCTTCATAAGGTTCAATCGCTGCATCTTTGATCGCTTCATAGTCTCCGATTCGGAATGAGGTTTCGTTCACGGTTTCAAAGGCAGTGACACCGATCACGCCTGCCGGAGACAAGTCAATATGAGTAATGGGATTCAGAAAGCGGTCTCCGAAAGTGCCTACAGAATCCCGCAGTGTCGAAGGTCCCAGAAGGGGCCATACAATATAACACCCGTTCCCGATGCCGTAAGTACCGAGGGTTTGTCCCAAGTCTTCCTCAGAGGGCTTGGGAAAGAGGAACATTTTTGCAGCCGCGTCCCTGATCCCCAGTATGCCCGCGGTGCTGTTGATTACGAATCTTGTCAGTTCCATTTCTGCTGAAAATACTTTCCCCTGTAAAAGGCAGTTTGCTACCCGTATAGGTGCGGTAAGATTATCAAAAAAATTCCTCACCCCTGCTCTCATCGGCGTCGGCATCAGGGATTTATATTCTTCTGCCACAGGTTTCAATACCCGGAAGTATAACTTGTCATTGAAACGGAACATGATCCGATTCCACGGAGCAAAGGGATCCGCCACAGCGATTGTCTCTTCTTTCCTGCCGCCCTGATCCCAGAGATCAAGATCATCTTCAATCTTTTCATCTTTTTTATCTGCCGATGCGCTGTCTGTCTCAGGAGAGACAATATTCTCCTCTGATATCGGAATTTTGCCTGAAGTCGAAACTGCAGGCTGATGCGCGCATCCGCTGAAAACAAAGACCATACAAATAAAAAACGATACGATGTACTTCATTTACTTCCTCCGATTATACCTGTCGTTTCTTATAGACTTCCAGAAATCGAATTTCACTGCGTCATGGGTCGGAGGTATTCGGCACAGTATGATCTCCTCCTTGTGAAATTCAATTTCTGAAAATCTATTGGAAAGCTTGCAGGTATGAAAAAAAGAAACGACCGCGGGTAAGATCATCCGTCAATCAATCCTTGAGTTTATTCTTCAGTTTTTCAATCAGATGATCCGGTGATTTGTTCAAAAGAATCTTTTGAAACTGATTCCGGTAATTTTTTACCAGACTTACGCCCTCGACTTTAACATCATAAACCCTCCAGTCTCCCTTATTCAGCCACATACTGTAATCCACGGGAATTTCAATATTCTCACGGACGATTTTGGTTTTCACCTGAGCCTTGTCCGAATTGGAATCGGACCCTGTCTCCTGACTCAGATAAATGACCTTTTCATTCTTGTATTCCGCCTGTATCTTTTTAAGATACGTGTCCCCCAGCAGATCGGTAAAAAGGTCTGTGAATTCCTTCAACTGCTTCTCATTGAAATCTTTCCAGTACGCCGCGAGACAAAGTTTGGAAATCCTGTCGAAATCAAAGATTTCCCGCAGAATTTTCCATATTTTGTCCGTCTGCTCCTTTTTTTTGGTTTCATCCTGATATTGCGGATCTTTGAGGAGATTGATAATCCCGTCAATCGGTCCCCGGAGCGCCTCTGTCGGTTCCGCCGCGCGGGACCTGACCGGCAAAGCAGCAAAAAACAGCAGACAAAAAACAGCAATAACTCGTTTCATACTTCTCTCCTTTCACATAATTTTTCCTGATTATAACGTATTTATGAGGACGGAATAAACGATTTGCAAAATCGTTCTACGGTTGAAATTACTGTAAAACGACTTTGCAAGTCGTTTTGTTTCTCGCAAACTGTCCCGGAGCATAAACAATTTGCAAAATTGTTTTACTGTAAAACGACTTTGCAAGTCGTTTTGTTTCTCGCAAACTGTCCCGGAGCA
>DYRK01000976.1 GCA_020718785.1 Desulfatirhabdium butyrativorans
CCCCTACAATTCGGTGTGACCGGGCATCGTAGGGGCATGTCGGCGACATGCCCTTACAACCACGCTCATGACTCCAGCCATGATCAGGATGATTTTAATCGTAGGGGCATGTCGGCGACATGCCCTTACAACCCGCTGTCTGAACTGGGATTTTCAGGATTAAAGGATTTTCAGGATTTTTCGTCCGAATGTTCGGGCATCGTAGGGGCATGTCGGCGACATGCCCTTGTTTCCGAACCGACATATCTTTTAAAACCGATCTGTCCGTAAATTATCACGAAGCGCGGCGACAGCGATGTCCCTACATTCAAAGCAAAACATGAAATCCTTCCTGAGTAAAATGTCTGTCATGAGTCAGAACCTCAGTCAGTCCGTAATCACGCATCACATTTATGGAAATGCAGTCAGTCAGGCTGTAACCTTTATCAGAACGGGCTCCAAGCCCGAAATCAGTGTATCCCGTGTGTGCGGCACCGTTTCGACATAAGGGTCTTTCAGAATTTCATAAAGCAGATCTGCAATTGTTTTCCTTATCTCCGAACCGCAGGCGCAGAAAAAGTTGGCAACTTCAATCAGAACGGATTCGGTAGTCACACTCTGAAAGGGTTCTGAAACAAGTTTTACTTCAACGGCTTTCTCATAGGGAAAGTTGAATCTGAAAAGACAGAGGCCAGGGTTCTTTCACGCCCCCTCATCTCTGACCTCTGACCCCTCAGATGAATGACGCATGCCCATGATTTTTTCATCTGCTTCATAATAATCTGCCGTGTCTGTGCTGTTATTCTGAAAAACAACATTATTCGGATTCAGTTCGGGGTTTATCGCTTCAGCCCTGTTTTTGACAGATTCATGAGTTGTTTCGTCTGTAATCAGTCCGATCCGCCGCGCCCGTTTTTCCCATAAAGATCGGGCCAAAACCTGCATATCAACGGTCTTGTCTGCTTCATCCACAATTTCCAGCCCCAGCAGAGTTTCAACCACATCCTCCAGCGTCACAATCCCTTCCATGCCGCCGTATTCATCCACAACCAGCGCGATATGGGTGCGGGCATCCAGCAGAAATTCAAAGAGTTCGGAAACCGGAAAGGTGCTGCGTACCAGCTTGATTTCGCGTTTGTATTCGTGAAGCTGCGAATTCTGCAGATCCCTTGCCTGCGCCAGAAAAATATCGTCTTTTAAAACAAAGCCGTTGATATCATCCCGATCTTTATTGTAAACAGGGATACGTGAAAACGGCGTCTGATGATGCTGTTCGAAAAATTCGGCAATGGTCATATTCTCCTGCAACGCGAAAGCCACGGTGCGCGGGGTCATAATATCCTTGACCATTGAGGAGCGGAAATGAAAAAGATTTTTCAGAATACGCGATTCTTTAAGCTCAAGCTGCCCTTCCTGCGCGCCCAAGTCCGCCATTGCCGCGAATTCTTCCCTGCTGAAACCCTTTAATGTATGCGACCTTGAAACCCCGCGGGTCAGTCCCCGGGACATCAGCACAAAAGGATACAATATCCATACCAGCAATCTGAGCGGACGCGCAAGCGCAGGTGCAAGCTGGCGCCAATAGACTGTCCCCAGTGTTTTGGGAATAATTTCGGAAAATATCAGAATTGCCAATGTCATGAGTGCAGATGTTATCCCGACAGAATTACTGCCGAATATCGCGGCAGACTCTGCGCCG
>DYRK01000255.1 GCA_020718785.1 Desulfatirhabdium butyrativorans
ATGATGATTCGGGAATTCTGACGGAAATCACATATCCGTCCGGAAGAAAGGTGATGTATGAGCCGGACAGCACGGGCAGAATAACAGGAGTCCGCACGGAAAAAGAGGGAACTCAGCAGGTTCTGGCTGAGAATATCTCATATCTTCCTTTCGGTCCTCCGACCCGTCTGGATACGGGCAACGGCGTCACGCTGACCCAGTCGTTTGACGGAAGATACCGGCTGACCGGAACGGCTTCGGGAGATATTCGGAATCTTGCATATACATACGATCCTGCGGGAAATATCACAGCAATAACAGACAATCTGAATCCTCTGAAAACACAGAGTTTTGTTTATGACGATCTGTACCGGCTGACAGGCGCCGCAGGCGTATTCGGCTTGGTGAGCTATACTTATGACAGGACGGGAAACCGCCTGAGCCGGACTGAAAACGGACTGACCGATACATACAGTTACGAACCCGGAACCGGCAGGCTGACGGATATTGCCGGAACAGAAGAATCACGGATTTTTTCATACGACGCCGGCGGCAATATCACAGGGATAAACTCCCGGTCTTTTGTCTATGATCAGAACAGCAGACTGATCAGAGCGGCGGATAACGGGACGGTCTCAGGCGAATATGTGTATAATGCTTTCGGACAGCGTGCTGTGAAAACCGCAGGCGGGGAGACAACAGTCTTTCTGTACGGCAGTGCGGGAAACCTGACTGCCGAGGCGGACGGAAACGGCAGAATCGTCAGCGAATATGTATGGCTGAACGGGCAGCTTCTCGCTTTCTTCAGGAGTGATATTATAATAGAAGCAGTAATTGATGTTGATCCTGACACCCTGAATCTTGCATCCGAAGGGATGATGACCTGTTTTATCGAGCTTCCCGAAGGGTATGATGCGGCGGATATTATGCAGGATTCTGTCACCCTGAACGGAACAGTCTGTGCTGAAAAGGCTGTATTAAGCGATTATGACAGAGACGGCATTCCTGATCTCACGGTGAAATTTGACAGGGAACAGGTCTGCGCTCTTCTCGAACCGGGCGAGGCTGTTGAAATTACGGTCAGCGGGACTGTCGGAAATGTCCGGTTCATCGGTACGGATACTGTAAGAGTGACCGGCAAAAAGAACGGAAATAAAAAAGCTGTAATACCAGAATGTTATGAAGCACGGAATACGGACAGGGTTTATTTTTACCATCTGAATCATCTGGGAACCCCGCAGGCGATGACAGATGGAGAGGGGAATGTTGTCTGGCAGGCTGATTACAAGCCATTCGGCGAACTTATGGTGACAGAATCATCCGTGAAAAACAGTTTCCGCTTTCCGGGGCAGTATTTTGATGACGAGACGGGGCTGCACTATAACTGGCACCGGTATTATGACCCAGGTACGGGAAGGTATTTAACTCCGGATCCAATTGGACTGGAAGGAGGGATTAATCTTTATACATATGTAAGAGGAAATCCGTTAAATTTAAGTGATTTAAACGGATTGATAAGTAAAAAGAAAATAGCCGAGGCTATCGCATTCGGAATACAGAAAATAAAAGGGCGGATGCCGAGAAATTGGAAACTTGCCGGAAAAACGCATCCAAAAACAGGTGTACCGTTTAAAACTACCGGATATCCGGATTTTTCAGATTATGCCAAGGAAACTGTAGATATTGTTCAGACCGGAAAACGAGCTGCCGATGATGCAGCTGCCAATCTTAAAGCCGGTTTTGACACTACGCCGGAGGGTTATACATGGCACCATGTCGAAGACGGAAAAACAATGCAGCTTGTCCCTGAAGATATACACAGACTTACAGGACACAGCGGTGGAGTAGCCGCTATTTTGGAAAAAACAGGAACAGTTATTATTTTTATTGGAATAATATTGGATTTCACGGATCCGTTTTCATGGATAACATCAGGAGATATGGATCCCCCGCCCGGATATAAAGAAGGTCCTTTCGGTACATGGATTAAAGACGGAGGATGTGAATAACAATTTATCCTGTGTCCTGCTTTTCAACTTGCTGTAGGCACAGGACAACTCTTATAATCAGGACTTATGCAGTCGGATTTAACATCCTGATATTATTTACGGATGGATTTTTATCAGCCCCGACAGTTAAAAAAACCGGGTTAGTAAGTTCTGATATGAAAGGTTACGCTATGGTTATCAAAATTATCCATCCGAATGAATACGGCAGGCTGGAACCTGAACAGGTTGTATTATTTGAAAAAAGAATCAATGCGAGGCTGCCCGGAGACTTCAGAGATTATTTACTGAAGTATAACGGAGGCAAACCTGTCCCGAATTATTTCAGCCTTCCTTCAGACAAAGGAGAATCGACCTATCTGCATCATTTTTTCGGGCTTCATAATGGACCTGAGACTCGAAGACTGGATAAAATATATGAACTGTATTCAGGGTATATTTCTGAAAATCTGATTTGCTTTGCAGACGACCCTTTTGGCAGTCTTGTATGTATCGGTATCCGCGGGGATGAATATGGCAGAATCTATTTCTGGGATATTGACGGAATGGCAGTAAAAACAGATCTTGCCGATCTTACCCTTCTTTCGGATTCGTTTACGGAATTCTGCGACAGCCTGTTCAAGTGGATAAATCCTGACGAATCTGAAATACTGAGAGCAATCAGAGAAGACAATGTCGGTATCTTAAAATCATTTTTACCGGAAGATATTGAATCTGAAGACGAATACGGGAGAACAATGATAGAAAATGCCGCAATCTGTAACAGCACAGGTGTAATTCTCTTTTTATATGAGAAAGGTGCCATGTTAAAAAATGCTCTGTTTTATGCGGAAAAGAATGCAGAGTTTTTTAAAGAGCATAAACGTGCTGTGGAACTTATAAAATCTTTAAAAATGGACACTTCACCTTAACAGAGAACACTAACTCTACAACGACACTTACAGGATAAATCCAATGATTTCAAAAAATTATTTATTCAGGTCATTTTATTCATATCCAATAATTTCAGATAATTATCCACTAAGTGTCGTTGTAGGACTAAGAAAAACTGGAAGAAAGGAGGAAAGGAAAAAAACAGCAGAGAAAAAAAGCCAGAGCTAACCCGTTGCTCAAGTGGACGGCTCACGCAGGTCGATTTTGGCTTTAAACGGAGTTCCGCCGCCACTTAGCTTGGTGCTAGGCTGGCAAAGACAAAATACGAGGAGAGGAGAATGATTCTACAGGATGTCATAGATGATATACATGCTCTTTATGAGGATCTGAGGGTTTATGAGCGGAAATACGGCATTCTCTCGGAAACATTTTATGAGTTGTACACAAGCGGCACAGAACCCGACAATGACGACTGGGTGCTGGACTGGTCAGACTGGGCGGGAGCCTACAAGCTTCTGATCCGCAGGCAGGAACAGTACTGTGATACTGTTCGGAAACTGAGAGAAGGACCTTCGTCCCTGACCACTCTGATCTCCGGAGCATCACGCCATGAACCCGTTCACATCGCTTCGTGAGTATGAGAGGTTTGTTTACGCTGTCCGCCAGCTTTTTCCGTGTGCAGAGGACAGGCGGGGTGCATCGGAAATGAAGCAGATTGTCAAACCTACCCGCCGCTGAACTCTGCGTTATATAGCTTCAGCTCAGAATAAAAGGTAAAATAATGTAATAATGATATGGTTTGATATATGAACAAATACGACAGAATAAACAGACCCTTATCGAAAATATTCACAAAAATGCTGCTTGATTTTGCACAGAAAGCGGAAAACAGAGAAGAAGAAAAAAATTTCATTTTAATGGCGAAAACTGTCTGGAATATTTCATACTTTGATAAAAAGGCTCAGAAGTCTGAAATTAACACTTTTATAAATTCATTGCATATTGAAGAATCAAAATCGGAGAAATACAGAAACATGATGATGAAAGGCATCAAAGACAAAAAGAAAGCAACTGAAAAGTATGAACTGAAGGATGTCTGGACAAGAGTTGAAAATTTAAAGGTACGGAAAAAATATGGTATATATAAGATTGAGTTTGAATTCGATTTTTATGAATAATTTCAGATTGTTAGTTTTTTTTACACTAAAAATACCGAACGGAGTATTAAAAAAGAAACATAACCCGCCGCTATGGAAATGCCGCATCGCATTAGTTTAACTGATGAAATTATGGCGTTAGCCAACACCGACTACGCAAATAAATTGCAGGGGCATGTCGGCGACATGCCCTATCAAGATAAACACATGGTTCACACATAAGGAATCCGAATGCGGATATTGAAAAACAAACGGGGAATGGCACTTCTGCTAACCATCACCATCACCACGATATTGGTTGCCGCGACATTGGAACTCAACAGAGAAGTACGTGCCACCGTAATGGCAACAGCCACTACAAGAGATCGCTTCACGCTCTCGCATATTGCCGAATCAGGCATTCAGGTTGGAATGATCATTCTTGCAAAAGACAGGAAATCTTCGGCAACCGATTCTATTCAGGAAGACTGGGCTGATCCTGATAAAATCAGCGAAGTCTTGCAGGATATCGTGTTTGAGAAAGGAAGCCTTGCGTTAAAAATCAGCGACGAATTAGGCAAGATTCAGGTCAATGCCTTGGTGGACAAATTTCCCGGGGGACACAATTTTAACGAAGCTCAACTCAATATATGGGACAATATTGTCCGCCCCATTGTCTCAAAGGATGAAAAAAGCGATCTGAACGCCACGACCAATATCATCAATTCGATAAAGGACTGGATGGATTCGGAAGACGATGATGCGATTACCGGAATGAACGGCGCGGAATCGGACTATTACGAATCGCTTGATCCGCCTTACACTTGCAGAAACGGACCCATTCCCTCTGCAAAAGAACTGCTGATGATAAAAGGTGTCACGCCGGAAATGCTTTACGGTTCCGGTGAGACAGGCGGTATTTCCGATTATATAACGGTTTATGGAATGACTCAACTGCCGCAGCCTAAAAACACCCGGAAAAATAACGCCTTCACTTATGAGGGAAAAATAAATATCAATACCGCTGAAGTCCCTGTTCTCATAGCGATTCTCGGCGAAGAGAATGCGGAGTGCGCCCGGACCATGGATGACTATCGCCGGGAAAGCGAAGATACCGGAGACGGAAAGCATTATCTCAATGATGTGACAAATCCGGCATGGTATAAGAATGTCAAAGGATGCAGTGATCTCAATATTGATCCGAGACTTATCACGGTAACAACGGTAACAAGCGATTTTTTCCGCATCGAATCCACAGCCGCATTGAATGAGGTAAAATTGACTCTGTCCGCGGTTATCCATCGGGAGCAGGACAAAAAAACGGGCAAATGGAAATGCAGGGTTCTGAGTTGGGAAACCCTGTAGAAGAGGAAAAAATGGCAACTCTGTCTAATCAGCCGGCAGAAATCGCAGCTGGCGAGGATCGGCATCATGAATTCAAACAAAGCATAGACAATGCCGAAAGCATAGTCGGCGAAATTGTCGCATTTGCCAACAGCGAGGGCGGAATATTGTACATCGGCATAAAAGACGACGGTCAAGTTGAGGGGCTGAAGAATCCCGAAACGGTTTTTCAGACCCTTGCCAATATCTGCCGGGACCGTTGTATTCCGCCAGTCAGCCCGATTCTCGAACAGTATGCCATAGAGAATAAAGACATCGTTTTGCCGGAAAAGACGAGGATTCGGATATTCTTGACCGGCATGAGATTACCGGAAGACTGCCTCAGAAGCCCTCCGCAACTCATTCAGGTGACGGAACGGCTCAACAGGGAAAACTCGGGGCGGGAACTCAAAGGGCTGGTTTCCGGCAGACAGTTCATCGGAAATGCAGAAGGTCTGCTGCTGATTGATACGGCTGAACAGGGATTGGATATTCCCCGGTGGATTCGGGTAATGGCTGTCCGGGAATGGCTAATGGAAAAATGAATATTATTTCTTTTCACGGCGGTGGAATGAATAGAGAAAAAATTACAGACTGGATTCGAAACGGCGAAAATTCCGGAATGGAATTCAAGCGAGATGATATCAGACCTGAGCAATTGGCAAAAGAAATAGTTGCTTTTCTTAATTTCAAAGGCGGCAGAGTATTGCTTGGCGTTGACGATGACGGTTCGGTGATCGGAATTACGCGAAGCGGACTGGAACAATGGGTTATGAATATCTGCACACATCTCATTCATCCGCGAATTATTCCTTATTATGAAGAATGCCGGATTGATGACAGAAAAATCGCTGTTATAACGGCTGATATGGGAATTTCAAAGCCTTATGTGCTGCGCCATGCCGAACGGGAAAGCGTGTATATACGAGTAGGATCAACATCCAGATTGGCGACACGTGAAGAACAGATGCGGCTTTTTCAGGAAGGCGGTTTTCTGCATGTTGAAACTCTTCCGGCAGCAGGAACAAAGTTTTCCCATCTCGATCTGAGGCGGATTCGGGATTATTTCGGACGGATCAGGAAGATGGACGAACTGCCTCAGACCGATACCGAATGGATACGGCTTCTTATCAATATGGAATATATGACAGATCAGGGAGACAAACCTCTGTGTACAATTGCAGGGCTTGTTTTATTCGGGCGCAAGCCCAAAAGGTTTCTTCCGCAGGCAGGATTGGAATGGGTTGTGTTTCCGGGAACTGAAAAAGACTATGACACAAAAGACAGAGCCTCGTTGGACGGACCAATGGTCGGATTGTGGGACGAAACAGGAGAGCATACAGAAGACGGACTTCTGGATTTGCTGATGAGCAAAGTCAGACAACATGCTTCCTGCGAGAAATTATCCGAAAATCTGCTTACCCGTAGTATTATATGGGATTATTCGCCGGAAGCGGTGCGGGAGGCTGTCATCAATGCGGTTGTCCATCGTGATTGGACCAGACCTTCGGATATCGAAGTTTCTTTATATGCGGACCGGATGGAGATTATAAGTCCCGGTTCTTTGCCGAACAATGTAACTGTGGAGCGGATGAAACAGGGATTGCGGATTCCGAGAAATCCCATTTTGATTCAGACACTAAAAGATTACGGATATGTGGAACATATCGGTATGGGCGTCAGAAACAAAATTATCCGGGGCATGAAAAAGCATAACGGAACAGAACCGGATTTTGCGGCAGATGATATGCAACTGCTTGTTCGATTGAAGAAATAAAGTGGCAAAAAAGCAATACTGCCTGAAAAATCTGCCTGAATTCTTCGAGTCGGTTTCAAATATTATTACTTCTGATAAAGAACACAATAAAGATAGGATTTAAGCACTTGAATTTATTTTATGATTTATTAGCGTTTCATTAGCGTCAATCAGCGGTTCAAATCATGCAACTGCGTAACTCTTAAAAGAATCAAAAATTCTTTACTACATAAAAATATGAGAATTATTTATCTGAGCATATATCTGATGATACTGTCCGTAAACGCCCGGGCAGGTACGGATAAAGCGTGGTATGCTGTTCCCGAAAAGCTGCAACGTCTGCTCAAAGCATATCCCGAAACACTTTCATTTGCGAGCCGCAACAGACTGCGCTGGAAAGACGGAACAGAAATGATCTTTGACGACAGTATCGGAAACAAGGATTTTGAAACGCTGCTGAATTCTCCTGACCTTGAAGATCAGATGTCAATGACTTATCCGTCAGGACAGTCTTTCAGACCTCCGCCTCAAAAAAATTCGGATCCGGGGCGCGTGCGATATGAGCCGTTTTTCATGAAAATGTACGGGAATTCTGCCTCGGCAGTCAGCGGAAAATTAGCTTCTGTCAGATGGCTCCCGCGGACAGTCAACTCTTCGCTTAGAATTACTACTGTCAACCGTGTGAATGAAAAACTTCAGGCAATATCAGATGAATTGGATGCTCTGCCTGCCTTGAAAAAATATCTTGCCCCCACCGCCGGAACCTTTCATTGGCGGACTGTCAGAGGCGAAAACCGTCTCAGCGCGCACAGTTTCGGAATTGCCATTGATATTAATGTGAAATACGGCAATTACTGGCAATGGAACTCCGATCCGAGCTATAAAAATCGGATTCCTTTGGAACTTACTGAGATATTTGAAAAACACGGGTTTATCTGGGGCGGGAAATGGTACCATTACGACACGGTCCATTTTGAATATCGGCCCGAATTATTGATAAAATAAACGTGAGTTCGACATAAAAAATGATTGATCTTTAATATTGTCAGACGGATATAT
>DYRK01000256.1:0-3279 GCA_020718785.1 Desulfatirhabdium butyrativorans
GGTACTGGCGGATTCTGAAACCGGTACCCAGTACCCAGCACCCGGTACCCAGCACCCGGTACCTGAAAGGATAATCAATGAAACTGGCAGTCAGCGGTAAAGGCGGCGTGGGAAAAACAACATTTTCCGCGCTTCTTATACGGACATTGAATGAGGAGGGAAAGCATGTTCTTGCCATTGATGCGGACCCGGATGCCAATCTCGCAGCCGCGGTCGGTATTGCCGGCGCGGATAAAATAACCCCTATTTCCGAAATGAAGGACCTTATTTTTGAAAGAACCGAGGCAAAACCGGGGACAATCGGCGGCTTTTTCAAGCTGAATCCGCGGGTGGATGATCTGCCGGATGCTCTCTCGGTAAAATTCGGAAATATCAAATTCATGCGCCTCGGAGGGGTCAAAAAAGGGGGTTCCGGATGTATCTGTCCGGAAAGCACGCTGCTGAAAGTGCTTGTAACTCATATTGTACTTGCAAGGGACGAGGTTGTGGTCATGGACATGGAAGCAGGCATCGAGCATCTGGGCAGAGCCACTGCCAAAGCCGTGGACAGACTGCTGGTGGTGGTTGAGCCTGGACGCCGCAGCATTGACACCGCGGAACACATCAAACGGCTGGCATCGGAAATCGGCTTGAAAAATATCGCGGTGATCGGAAACAAGATACGCGGGAAAAATGATGAAGATTTCCTGAGAAAAAATCTGACGGAATTCGAATTTCTCGGATTTCTCCCTTATGACGACGCGCTCATTGAGGCGGATTTAAAAGGCATTTCGCCTTTTGACACCGATTCCTCGGCAAAAACAGAATTGAAAAAAATCATAGAGAGGTTATAAGGGGAGAACCGGGTGCTGGGTTCCGGGTGCTTGGGGCTGGGTTCCGGGTTTCGGAAATCAAAACCGTCACCCAGACCCCAGATCCCAGAACCCGGCACCCGGCATCCCCGGTTCCCCTAGAAGATATGCAAAAAAAAAATTTCACACGGACAAAGCGTGATTCCGGAACCCGACGCAGAAAAACAGAAAGCGTGAAAATCAAAGCTGACGCGGATCCCCGGCTGGAAAAGGTATTTGCATCCATCGGCATTCCTGAAAAAACAGCGTTCAAGCCGGACCCGTTTCAATTGGAAGCCCTGTCCGCTGTCGGTAAGGGGGATTGTTTGGTCACGGCTCCTACCGGCGCGGGAAAAACATGGATCGCTGAACAGGCAATTGCCCGGATACGCGGGCAGGGCGGAAAATCATGGTACGCGTCTCCGCTGAAAGCTCTGACCAATTCGAAATATTATGAATTTTCCGAAATTTTCGGCTCGGAAAATGTCGGCATTCTGACCGGGGACAGAAAAGAAAACCCGGACGCGGCCGTTGTCGTAGGCACTACGGAAATCCTGAGAAATCAGCTCTATGATGCCATGCACCAGGGGCAGGATCTGTCCACCGATTTTGTGATTCTGGATGAGGCTCATTTTCTGGGAGACGAGGAGCGCGGAGTGGTCTGGGAAGAAATCATGATCTATCTGCCGATCCGGATACCGATGCTGATGCTCTCGGCAACTGTCGGAAACGCGGCTCAGGTCGCGGGCTGGCTTTCGGCAATCCGCGGCAGAGAATGTATTGTGATTGAGGAAACCAAACGTCCGGTTCCGCTGTTTCCACTTTTTTTTCATCCTTCAGGAACCCTGCTTCCCTTGATAGAGGAGGGCCCGGGGAAAAAAGGAAAACTCTACAAAAAGGTCAGTGCCTGCTTAGATGACAAAGATTCCCCGCCGCTGTCCCCGGGCAGAGGTCTGCCGCCCCTGGGGGAAATTCTTCAGGTACTGAAAAAATATCAGTTGCTGCCTGCTATTTTTTTTCTGAAATCGCGGGCAGACTGTGACAACGCGCTGGAGCTTTGCAAACAGAATTTCATTGAAGACCCGGACCGTGCCGCGCAGCTCAGGCGCAGAGTCGGGGAACTGGTTGGGCAGAGCGAGCATATTGCCAATCACCGTCACCTGTCAAACCTCGAAATGCAGGGGGTGGGATCCCATCACAGCGGGCAGTTGCCGGCATGGAAATTGGTTCTCGAAACCCTTATGACAGAGGGACTTTTAGACGCGGTATTTGCGACCTCAACCGTGGCAGCGGGTGTGAATTTTCCGGCAAGGACAGTGCTGTTTCTGAATTCGGACCGGTTCAACGGCAGAGAGTTCATGCCCCTGACATCCACGGAATTTCATCAGATGACGGGCCGCGCGGGCAGGCGTGGAATGGATCATATCGGCTTTGCGGTCGCGGTTCCCGGCAAATTCATGGATATCCGGCTCATTGCAAAATTAGTCTATGCCCCGCCCTCATCTGTTCTCAGCCAGATACGCATCAATTTTTCAATGGTCCTGAATCTTCTTCTTTCCCATACACCGGCAAAAATCGAGGAGCTGCTGAAAAAATCCTTTGCCACCTATATGATTCTCAGAGGAGACCGGAGGCGCAAGGCACAGCGGCTCATCGGAAACGAACACAAATATCTGTGGCAGACTTTTCTGCATCATCTGGATTTTCTGCAGCAGGCAGGATATGTGAATGAAAACGGCGAATTGACAGATGACGGAGTCTGGGCATCCCAGCTGCGTGTGGATCAGCCGCTTATCATCGCGGAAGGATTCAGGATAGGAGTTTTTCCGGAATCCGATCCCGCGCTGCTCGCGGGGATTATAGCGTCGTTTGTAAACGAACAGGAAAGCGATGACCGTATTGACAAGGTGCTGGTTTCCCGGAACCTGATGAGAGCTTTTCTCAAAGTGAAAAAAGGGCTGAAACCCTTTGCCGGTCACATGCTGGAAGAAGGATTCGAGCCGAAACCGCTGTATATGCGCCCCGCGGTCACAATATATTCATGGGCAAAGGGAAATGACTGGGAAAAAGTTTATCAGTTTTCCGAAATGGCTGAAGGCAATCTGGCAATGCTGATTCTCAGGACAGCGGATAATCTTAGGCATATCAGGGCATTGTATCAGGTTTTTCCGCAGGCTGCCGAAACCGCAGGGAAAGCCATTGATCTGATAATGCGGGACCCGGTCGCGGCATTTTACGAAGTGTAAGGGCTGATCCGTAATTGCCGCAGTAAGAAACCGGATTTTTCCCGGAAAAACCCGGTTTCCCGGTTCTTTGAAATCGGTCGTAAAACGATTTTGCAAATCGTTTTTATCGTGACGTTCAGCATATCTGAAATGACCGGAAAAATCGGCAGTAAAACGATTTTGCAAATCGTTTTTATCGTGACGTTCAGCATATCTGAAATGAC
>DYRK01000256.1:3379-8180 GCA_020718785.1 Desulfatirhabdium butyrativorans
GTAAAACGATTTTGCAAATCGTTTTTATCGTGACGTTCAGCATATCTGAAATGACCGGAAAAATCGGCAGTAAAACGATTTTGCAAATCGTTTTTATCATGACGTTCAGCATATCTGAAATGACCGGAATTCAGCCCGGTCCGTAGTCCCGGCGGACACTGATGACGGACATGCCGTACCCCGCTTTCCGCCGGGAAAGTCCGCCTGAAGGCGGTACTACGGACTTTTCGATCTGCTGACGGCGGTAAGATATAAGTGAGATTGAACGGAGACAGACATGACAGACAATGAAATGATTGTCAGGTGGAGCATCAAATGGAAGCTGATAGGAATTATGACGGCTCTTATGACTGCATTGGTAACGATACTTACATGGACACAGATTTCATCCCAGCAGAGAATATTGGAAAATGAACTCGGGAAACGCATTGTTCTTATAAAGGAAAATCTCATAGAACGCGGAAAAAGTTTTGTTATTCCTCTGAGCCGTCAGGTGGAAAACGATATCGCGTCTTTCAATTTTTCAGGGGCAATACAGAAAGTCCAGGACAGTGCCGGAAGCAACGCGGATACCAAATATGCCGTGCTGATAAACGCCGCGGGAAACATAATGGTCCACACCCTGAAATCTGAAAAGATCATGAAACAGTCAAGCGGAAGAGATATAGAAGCATTACGTTATCGGAAAACAACCGTGACAGAATACAGGGAAGCAGACGAAGCAGTGATTGAATTGGCAGAACCTTTGCAGGTCAGCACCGAGCAATGGGGGGTTCTGAGGCTGGTTTACACACTGAAACATCTTGACAAAGAAATAGAAAGTTCCCGGAAACAGATTGAAAAAGAGATAAGGATCATGATTGTCCGCTCCGTATCCACATCCGCGGCATTTATGTCGGTCTGTTTTGTTTTTCTGTTCATTTCAGCCACAAGATTCTCAAAACCGCTGATTCACCTTGCGGATTGCGCCAAACGACTTTCCCGAAGGGATTTTGCCGCGGCTGAAAATATTCCTGTCCGCTCGAGCGACGAAGTCGGCGTTCTCGCGGCAAGCTTTTCCGAGATGGGCAGAGACCTGAAAGAATTTTACATAAAACTGGAAGAATACAATAAAACCCTTGAACAGAAGGTCGGCAAAAGAACCGAAGAACTGAATAAAAGTCTTGAAAAAGTCGAAAAAGCCAATAAAAAGATCATGGACAGCATCCGATATGCCCGGATGATCCAAAGTTCTCTGCTGCCTGATCCGGAAAACATCAGAAGCTTTCTGTCGGACAGCTTTTTTATATGGCTGCCCAGGGATATCGTGGGCGGCGATTTTATTTTTACGGACCGGTTTGAAGACGGCTTTGTTCTCGCGGTGATTGACTGTACCGGACACGGAGTTCCCGGCGCGTTCATGACCATGATCGTCTGCGCGGGGCTTAAAAACATTATCAGAGACGAAGGACAGCGTGATCCTGCCATGATTCTGAAACGGCTCAATTTTTTTGTCAAAACCACACTGCATCAGGACACAGACTATGCGCGCTCCGATGACGGGCTGGATGCCGCGGTGGTCCGGATTCAGTCACCTGTCACTGACACCGGTCCGCTGACAAGGGATAACTGGTTACTGACTTATGCCGGGGCAAAACTTCCGCTCTTTTACATAGATAAAGGTAAACTGAAGGTTATCAAAGCCGACAGAGAAAATGTGGGCTATAAACGCTCTGATCCGGCTCATGATTTCAGAGATCATGCAATCCCCGTCAGCACAGAAATGTCTTTTTATATGGCAACCGACGGATTTACGGATCATTTGAATGAAGAGAACCGGCGTTTCGGTACCCGGCGTTTCAAAGAACTGCTGCTGGAAAACAGAGAAATTCCATTTGAAAATCAGAAGGATATCCTGATTGATGCCATGAATTCGTTCAGAGGGAATAAAGAAAGACCGGATGATGTGACGGTCGTGGGATTCAGGCTTGTAAAATGTGAGGTGTGATTCATATTTGTTTTCACATATACTGCCCAACGGCATAATCTGCCGTAAAACGCCCAAGCTTAAAACAGACGCAAATCGTTTTTTTACCCGCGGGTAGGATTTTTCCACCTGTGAATACTCTTTCCACCCCATTGCACATCCTTTTGTTTTATTTTATGGAATAACTTATCCCTTTGTTTAAAAATAAGAAATTTCCCTCGTTCCCAAGCAGGGGCTTGGGAACGAGAAAATGAGGGCTTGGGAACGAGAAAATGAGGGCTTGGGAACGAGAAAACGAGGGAATTTTCTCATGCAGTTCATATAGTAATACTTTCGGAAAATCGCAGTTGAAAACATTTCCGGAGCCATAAAAAACGATTGATATAACATGCTTAATTCATTAAATATATCTTCAATTCTGTCAGATGCCGACTATAAAACAGTGACGGATGACCTTGACATGAATCCGGATAGAGAAGAACTGCCCGTTGTGAACCTCTCCCGGATTACTGTTTTGCTTGTGGACGATCAGGAGTTTATCGGGAAAATTGTCGGACGGATGCTGGAGCCTGAACAGGATATTGATTTCCATTATTTTCAAAGTGCGCGGGAAGCCCTTAAAAAAGTAAACGTGATCTCTCCCACTGTTATTCTTCAGGACCTTGTCATGCCTGAAATTGACGGGCTGCACATGGTGTATTATTTCCGCGCCAAAAAAGATACCCAGCAGACTCCTCTGATTGTCCTGTCCGCGCATGAGGATCCCAAAATCAAAGCCGAAGCTTTTGCGCTCGGCGCAAACGATTATATGGTAAAGCCTCCGGACAAACTGGAACTTATCGCGCGTATCCGCTATCACTCACAGGCCTATATCAACCTCTTGCAAAGAAATGAAGCCTACCGCCGCGTAGAGGAGCGGACAGAAGAACTCAGACATACCAATGAACAGCTGCGCGAACAGATTGCACAGCGCAAACGGATAGAAGAAGCTCTGCGTACCAGCAAAAAAAAGGTTGAAAGAGAGCGTGAAGCCGCGGAAACTGCAAATACTAAAATTATGGACAGCATCCGCTACGCCAAAATGATACAGGGGTCTTTGCTGCCAAATCCGGAAAATATAAGATCGTTTATTCCCAACAGCTTTTCTATCTGGCTGCCCAGAGATATCGTGGGCGGGGATTTTATTTTTACAGATTATTTTGAAGACGGCTTTATCGTTTCGGTAATTGACTGCACCGGACACGGTGTTCCCGGAGCTTTTATGACAATGATCGCGGCATTCGGTCTGAGGAAGATCATCCGCGACGAAGGCTGGCATGATCCGGCTCAGATTCTCAGGCGTCTGAGTTTTCTCGTAAAAACAACGCTTCAGCAGGATACGGACTATGCGCTTTCCGATGACGGGCTGGATGCCGCGATATGTTTTGTAAAGCCCGCGGAAAAAACATTGACTTACGCCGGGGCAAAAATGCCGCTGATTTACACGCATGAGGGTGAAGCTGAAATGATCAGAGGAGACGGAAAGAGTATAGGATATAAAAAATCCGATCTGAAATTCAATTTTACAAGCCACAGTATCACAATCGAAACCGGTATGGCATTTTATATGTTCAGCGACGGATATACAGATCAGCTTGGTGAAGAAAATGAACGCCGGTTCGGGACACGCCGGTTCAGAGACCTGATAAGAGACAATGCTCACCTGCCCTTTGAAGAACAGCGCGAAATCCTGCTGAAAGCCTTTAATGACTACAAAGGCGCCAATGAAATGCAGGATGATGTCACCGTGCTGGGATTCGGTTTTTAAACCCGGGGAACGCCGAACCCCAGTTCGGCGTTGATTAATCCGGAGTGCAAAAATTGTCACCGCTGTCTGAACCCTGATTCACAGGATTAAAGGATTGACAGGATTGCGGCTGAACAGAAATCAGAAAAATAATTCTTTTCTCGTTTTCTTGTTCCCAAGCCCCAGCTTGGGAACGCACTTGCCGGGGAAGCCCCAGCTTCCCGTGACTGCAAAAAACCGCTTCGCTCTATTTTTGCACTCCGGAGTTTTTCTCGTTCCCAAGCCGGGGCTTGGGAACGAGAAAAAAAACGGGTTTGAAACCCGCTTTACTTTACCTTACTCCGAAAGCTTGTTCAGGATAAACACCGCTTCCGCAATACCGATCTGCCCGTCGTTCACATCCGCATCGGTGCAGACTTCGGCATCGGAGCCGGAAAGCGTCTGCAAAGTCAGAACCGCATCTTTCAGCGTGATCTTCCCGTCCGCGTCAATGTCTCCGGGCATACAGTCTTCCGCAAACAGACCGGCAATTGTCTCATTATCCGCTTTGCGGACAGCATCGTTCACGCCGTCGTCGTCCGAGTCATAAGCGATTTCCGCATCCGAAAAAGCAATACTTCCGCCGGATGTCACTCTGACATCGAATGCGATTTCCATGGTTCCGCCTGCGGGAACATCTCCTGTCCATTCGATCTGATTCAGATCGGAATCATAAGTCAGAGTCGAATCGGAGCGTTTTCCCGAACCCGCATATTCCGTATTTTCAGGCAGCGGAACTGTGAATACAACTCCGGCAACATCTCTGTCCCCGTTATTAGTAATACTTGCGGAATATTGCAGCGTATCACCGGTAACCAAAGTTCCGTCCGTTACGCCTTCGATACGGCTGACGGCACGGAGTCCGGGACCCGCAGTGACAGTGACCGTGAAACTCTTTTCTGCGGTCAGTTGCCCGTCCGTGACCGTCACGGTAATTTTCGCCGTGCCTGCTTTTCCTTTCACCGGAGTCAGCGTCACAGTGCGCTCTGCGCCGGTTCCGGTCAGAGCGA
>DYRK01000977.1 GCA_020718785.1 Desulfatirhabdium butyrativorans
GAGCTTTTCCCGACGCCGGTTCCGCCGACAATCAGGATATTCGGCTTTTTTATTGTTTTCTTTAAGTTCTCGTACTCTTCGTTAAGTTTTTCTTTTAATTTATCAGTGGTTAAATCCATATCATTATCCTTAATTGAATTGATTGATAAATTCGGTCCGTAGTGCAAAGAACGAGTTTGCCTTACAATCTTTGTCTCTCAAGATGCCGCAAGAGTATCTTTCGGATCAGTCTGTCTGACACCTTAAAGTTGGTGCGTCTCAGCTTTTCGATGGCCCGGGGCAGACTGACCCGGTGATGTATATCCCCGAGTTCCAATATTTTTAATAATCCGCACACCTTCAGTCTGCGATCTTCGGCAAAGCGGCGCGCTTCCCAGTCGTCAAGGATGACAAGATCAGCCTTTATCTTCTCAGCTAAAATAATGACCTCTTTTTCTCCCGGATGCAGGGATGCCAGTGCAGCATCCCGGGATTGTCCGACTGACCGAATTTCCAACCACTCGGGACCGGTTCTGATGAGGTCACGGACAACGGGCGGTGTATGCTCATGACTGAGTTCCTGAAAAACAGCTTCGGGAATGATTATTTTTCCAAAGAGATACGGCAGTAAGCGTACTGCGTTGATAAGTGTGAGATAATTGATTACCGATGTATCCGCGACAACCTTCATCTGAGAGCCTGTTGAAACAATTCGTCAAGAGTTTTGCCGTCCTGTTCAAAATCCTCCTCTGTGTATCCGCAGCAATGATGTTTTTTCAGAAAAGCGTCCGTTTCCCACCGGGACCTATGCCCCAGCATCTCTCCGACCTGAAATGCCGTAAATTCACGGCTACGGTATTTCTGAACAGCCAATGCCTCTGCGAACTGTCGGGAGACATTTCCCGACCGCCTCTCCAACTGCATTGCTATTGTATCCGGAATGATAACAGAATATTGCATATATCCTCCTCTTTTTATGATAGAAAGGCTTACGCTTTCTTAACTGTATGACGAATCAGGATGTCCAATTTTCAATTGCCAGATTTCCAATTCGAACCGTATTTTTGTTTTATTGCCAGAATATCGGGACTGTTATCAAAAGCATTTACAACCTTGTTATATCTGTCCAAAACATAATAAGCGTATCGTATGTTTCTATCCGCACGATGAATTTCTGAAACAATAATACGGCATCCTTTCCAATAACCTTCCAAATCAATTATAGCCCGGCTGTTTCCTCTATCATAGCGAAGGATAGAAACATCTTTCAGAAATGCCTCAGCCTGTTCAATCAGTCTTTCGATATGCTCTCTATATATCCGAGCCATTCGTTCAATTCCTCAATGCAGTATTCCCAAGTATTGAGATCTTTTTCCCATGTCGGATGAAATTTTCTCAGGTTTTTTACAAATTCCTCATCTGTTGTGATATAAACGTAAAATTTTTCATAGGACAGGCCGTATTCCGCCTGTAGTTGCAGAATTTCATGCTGAATTTTGCCTATTCGCTCGCCGATTTTTTCCAACGCATAAGAACGAATGGCATTTTCGGCGATCTCCTGAACATTTCCGATTGCCTGCAACACATTGACATATTTCGGGGCAAGGGTAAGCGTTATCATAAGAATCCTCATTAATTTCATTATCAACAGGTTCGGAGTGCGAAAATAGAGCGAAGCGATTTTTCGCATATATA
>DYRK01000978.1 GCA_020718785.1 Desulfatirhabdium butyrativorans
ATGGCAACCGTAGCCTGATAGTTTTCAGCCGCAGATTCCGGCGGCTCCGGCTGAACGCCTTTTTTCAGACCGAGAGCGGCAAGTTCTTCTTTGGAAATTGCAACAGTAGCCTGATAATCTTCAGTTCGGGGTTCCGGCTTGGTTTCGGTTTTTTTCTTCGAAGGATTAGCCGTCTTTTTCCGGGGAGCCACTTTGCTGCTGTCTTTTTCAGGCGGTTTGCTCATCAATTTGTTCCTTACCTGACAATAGCTGTTCAATTAGGATGCCGGGGATTTTTCGGAAATCCCTTTTTATTATAAAGATAACCGGCAGAGCGGAAGTCTTCAGTTTCTTTTTATACTGTCCACCGGCATAATCTGCGCTTCCGGACGCTGCCGTAAAACGCCTCAGCTTAAAACAGACGCAGACCGTTTCTCCGCAAAAACGATTTGCGTCTGTTTCAGCTTGGGCGTTTTACAGAAGTGCAAATTATGACGGCGGTAAGAATAAAATGCAGATTAGCACTGAATATGTTTATAATCAAATCCTTTTTCGGATATTGCCGGATTCCGGCGGGTGCTGTCAAGTACCTGAATTTTCATATCCTTTTTTATACTTATGAAACCATGCCTTGATGATTGCATGTACAAGACTGGCAAGAGGAATCGCGAAAAAAAGTCCCCATAAACCCCAGAGTCCGCCGAAAACCAAAATCGCGACAATGATTGCCACAGGATGGAGATTCACCACCCCGGACAGCAGAATTGGAACCAGCAGGTTGCCGTCCAATGCCTGAATAATGCTCAGGGCAATCATCACTGCTGCAAAATCCGATCCCCATCCCCACTGGAAATACGCCACCAGTGCCACTGGCAGGAACATGACCGTGGCGCCGATATACGGGACAAGAACCGACAGTCCCACAAATAATGACAGGAGCATTGTAAAATCCAGATTCAGAAATCTGAAGGTGATATATGTCGCGCCCCATACGATGATAATTTCCCAGAGTTTGCCGCGCACATAATTGCCGGTCTGAGTGTTGACTTCCGTCCATACTTCTGCTGCCATGCTGCGCTCTTCGGGCAGGAAACTTGTCAGCCAATCCAGTATCTGCTGTTTGTCTTTCAGAAAAAAGAAAATCATCAGAGGAACAAGAATCGAATAGACCAGAATCGTAATGAGACTCCGCATTGAAGCCAGCGAGAAAGTGAAAAAGCCCTGTACCAGACCGGTCAGTTTCGATTTGACCAAAGCCGTGAGTTCCAGACTCAGCGAACTGATAATCTCTTTAAGCTCCTGTCTGGAAATATAATCCGGATATTTCTCAGGAAGTTCCATGAAAACCTTCTGTCCCTTTTCAATCATTGAGGGCATTTTCTGTACCAGTTCGCCGATCTGCACGGACAGGAGCGGAAGCAGCCCGATAAGAGAGACCGCTATACATGCCATAAAAAAAATGAACACCGCGATGACCGCGGCTTTATGCGGTATTCGGAATTTCTGAAGTGTGGCAACAGCTCCGTCCAGCAGATATGCAATCACAATGCTGATAAGCACCGGCATCAGCATGTCCCCCAGAATGAATACCAGCACAAAGCCGAAAAAAAGCAGAAAAGCCAGTATTATAATCTGCGGGTCTGAAAAATACCGGTTAAACCAGTCCCGGATAATTTTAACCATTATTGTTCC
>DYRK01000979.1 GCA_020718785.1 Desulfatirhabdium butyrativorans
TGACAATAGCCGCGGCATCCAATCCGTATTTTGATCTCAGAAATTTTTGAGTGCCGTGTTCTATAAATTGATCCGGGATTCCGATACGCTCGATACGGAAATCGCTTATACCCGCATCGGTCAGACATTCTATGACCGCGCTGCCGAATCCGCCCTGACGGACATTTTCTTCCACGGTGATGATTCGGGGGATTTTCCGGGCAAGCGAACAGATAAGTTCTGTGTCAAGAGGCTTTGCAAAACGGCAGTTCACAACTGCCGCGGAAATTCCCTGTTCAGCCAGCAGCGAATGCGCGGCAATTGCTTCGGCAACAGAACTGCCGATTGCCAGAATCAGAATGTCGGTTCCTTGTTTCAGAATTTCGCCTTTTCCGATGGGAATCGGGAGAATATTCTCATCTATCTTTACGCCGGCCGCGCTTCCTCTCGGATACCTGAACGCAATGGGTCCGTTATAAGCAATAGCCGTGACAAGCATCCGGCACAGTTCGTTTTCATCTTTCGGAGCCATGACCACCATGTTGGGCATGATTCTGAGATAAGAAATATCGAATACACCCTGATGAGTCGCGCCATCTTCTCCCACAATGCCGCCTCTGTCAAGAGCAAAGACCACCGGCAGATTTTCGATGCAGACATCATGCAGTATCTGATCGAATGCACGCTGCAAAAATGTGGAGTAAATCGCCACTACAGGCTTGAATCCCTCCGAAGCCATGCCCGCGGCAAAGGTAACTCCGTGCTGTTCGGCAATGCCCACATCAAAAAAGCGTTCCGGATACAATTGGGCAAATCCGGCAAGCCCCGTGCCTTCCGGCATTGCCGCGGTAATTGCCACAATTTTCGGATCATCTTTTGCCAATTTTACCATCATATCGCCGAAAATTTTGGTATAAGTGGGAACAGAGTTGTCAGGACTCGGACATTTCCCGGTTTCGATATCAAAACAGCCTACTCCGTGAAAATGCACAGGATTTTTCTCGGCAGGCTCATATCCTTTGCCTTTTTTGGTGGTGATATGAAGAAGTACCGGCTCATGCAGTTCTTTGATATTATTGAGAATATTGATAAGGTGATTCAGCCTGTGGCCGTCTATGGGCCCGAAATATTCGAAATCAAAGGCTTCGAACAGGATTCCGGGCGTGATAAAAGTCATAAAAGATTCTTCGGAGCGTTTTGCAAGCAGATAGATATCATCGCCGATTCCGGGCAGAATTTTAAGGAAATCGCCGACTTTTTTTCTCAATTTCTGCATTTTCTTCGCAGAAAAAGTGCGGCTTAAAAAAGAGGATAATGCGCCGACATTCCGCGCAATGGACATATCATTGTCATTGAGAATCACAATCAGGTCTTTGTGAAGGTCTCCTGCCTGATTCAGTCCTTCATAAGCCAGTCCCGCGGTCATGGATCCGTCACCTATCACGGCAATGACTTTGGATGCTTCTTTTTTCAGGCATTTGGCAGCCGCTATCCCGGTTCCTACGGATATGGAAGTGCTGCTGTGTCCGGTTGAAAAAGCATCATAAGGACTCTCGCTTCTGCGTGTAAAACCGGAAATCCCGCCGTGTTTGCGGAGTGTATGAAACTGATCGCGCCGGCCCGTAAGCAGCTTGTGGGTGTAAGCCTGATGTCCCACATCCCAGATAATGCTGTCTTTCGGCGCGTCGAA
>DYRK01000980.1 GCA_020718785.1 Desulfatirhabdium butyrativorans
TCTCTCATAAAGCCGGGAGTCTGTCAATACCGTAACGGGAGTATTTCGGCGGTAGGAAAAAGCTGCCTTTGCCTTCCGTCCGGTCCGGCGCAGTTCATTCTGCTGTTCCGTTTAATCTCTCATAAACCCGGAAGTCCGTCAATACCGCAACGGGAGTATTCCAGCGGTAGGAAAAAGCTGCCTGTTTGAGTTGTGTGATTAACGATGAGATAACCGGCGCTGCATCAGCAGCGTCCGGTTGACCGATTGCTTATGCTTTTATCGAATGTTCCGTAAGGAAAATTTCTGCAACAGATGGTTCTAACAAAACATCAGAAAAAAATTTCGATGGATACAGATAATCTTCACCCTCTTCATCAATCACACGGATTTCATTGTGTATTTCTGCTTGGTTATCCGGCAGACACTGATAAATCTTCCATTGTTCCAAAGATGCTTCATTTCCCTTATTATTGATACAGAGAACAAATTTTTTTCCGTTTAGTTGATTTATCATATTATTCTCCTATGTAATATTTTACTTTGATGTTCTTTTTACCTATTCCATGAGCCTCAAACCAATGAATTTCAGCTTGTTTGACAGAACCGTCTGAAAGTCGCACTTCAGCTATCCCTTTCATTTTCTTCCAATTCCCATGCCCATAAAGTTTTTCAAGTCTCTTCCTTATTTTTACCGAAGACCCTTTTGCTATTACTTCCTCGTTTCGGATTTCACCTATTATTTCTCTTAGTTGCAGGATCATTGCCGATTGCCGATTGCCGTTTTAATTTCAATTTCTGTAGTCAATTGTTAAACCGTTTTGTTCTAAAAAAAAGAATAACATCCACGCACTGATTTATCATTGAACAGTCTTTCAGTATCTCTGTATATTACGGAATAGGTAATATGTCAAGCATAATATCAAGGGGATAAGTCGCTGCCTGAGGAATGCCGCCCATTGCGCCGGGGCATCCTCCGGGCTGCACCGGAGCCAAACTCTGCGCCACTCTTCTGGCAAATATGAAAGAACGCGGGGTTAAATACGGCGTGGAGTCCATGTGCATCGGCGGGGGCATGGGTGCGGCGGCTTTGTTTGAGTTGTGTGATTAAGGATAAGGTAAGCGGTAGCCCGATAGGGCTATCCGCTTGACCGCCCGGTTAAATTCATAACTTATCATATTCTTCCGGTTCAATATCTGAGACTTTCTCTAAAACCTGCTGAAATTTTTCCCAACTGCCTCTTTTCGCCCGTTCATGGAGATAATCTTTTGTAATCCATGCCGATATCTGTGCGGACAATGCCACCGTAACAATCTGATCAATGGACAGATGTTCACTCGTTGCAAATTGTTCGACTTTTCGATATAGGGAATCAGGAAGCTGTGCCATTAAAGTCTTCATATCGGAATCACTCCTGTTTTTTGTAAAAAATCTTTCGGTGAAATCATTTTAATGCCGAATTGTCGGATATCTTTCATATCTCTCATATTATAGGTGATTAAGAAATCGCTCTGCGCCGCTATCGCCAAATCAATCAGAAAATCGTCATCCGGATCATTAGCTGTCGGTCTCCACACATAAAAAATATCCTGATGATTGGCAATATGGCAAATGCCGTCAAGAAAATCATCAATAGACATTTTCGGAAATAAGAATTATCTTTAGAGAGCCGGGAGTTTCCGGCA
>DYRK01000257.1 GCA_020718785.1 Desulfatirhabdium butyrativorans
ATTACTCCTGAGCAGCTTTCTGCTTCTTCTCCCATTCCTGAGACATTTTCTGCATTTCAGGCAGAATCTTCATCATCCGCTCCTGACTGATCTGCATGGACCGCCGCATCAGTTCGGGCGTTTTTTTCAGATATTTCTGACCGATAGGGCTGCTGTGAAAATCGCTGAGTCCTTTTAACTCCTCTTCCGTGAAAACCTCTGCATAAAGATTGACATAATCGCCTTTGAGATTTTCCCAACTCATTTCTTTTGTGAGAAAATCCATCATTTTTTCTTGAAAAGCCCTGCTTTCCGCCTTGTCTTTTTCGGAAGATACCGTACTCATAAACCGAGCCATCTGCATCTCTTTGACTTGGGAAAGAATTTGAGCAGTCATTTCTTTGAGATTCATTACGGAAAGGAGTTTTTCTGCGGCCGCCAGACGGGAAGCCTCATCCGCGTGAAGAAGCGTCGGAAATGTCAGAAACAGAATGATCGGAATTGCATATATTTTCTTTAACATATTGTATCCTTTGCATTAAGGAAGGTTTTGAAGCAAAAGCCTGCGAGAATAGAAAAAAAATCGCAGGCTTTTTATATTCGACTGATATGACAGAGAAATTAATTCACCTTCTTTTCACGGCCAGCCCATTCCTTGTCGCGCAGCTTGAATTTTTGAATCTTACCGGTTGCTGTTTTGGGCAGATCGCCGAATTCCACATGCTTGGGCGCTTTGAATTTGGCAAGTCTTTCTTTGCAGAATGCGATGATGTCCTCGGCTGTGGGATGTGCGCCGGGCTTCGGCACCACAAAGGCTTTGGGAACTTCGCCCCATTTTTCATCAGGAACGGAAACCACCGCAACTTCCAATACATCGGGATGGCGATAAATCACATTTTCCACTTCAACGGTAGAAATATTCTCGCCGCCGCTGATGATGATATCTTTTTTGCGGTCCATGATCTGAATGTAATTATCCGGGTGCATAACTGCCAAGTCGCCGGAATGGAACCATCCGCCTTCGAAAGCCACGGCGCTTGCCTGCGGATCTTTGTAATAGCCCATCATCACGTTGTTTCCCCGCATCACGATTTCCCCGATGGCCTTTCCGTCACGCGGAACCGGCTGCATAGTGCTCGGGTCAACCACATCTACATACATAGCGACAATATATGCCACACCCTGACGGGATTTGAGTTTTGCTTTTTCCTCAAGCGGCAGACCTGCCCATTCCTCATGCCATGCACAGACCGTGTGAGGACCGAACACTTCGGTAAGTCCGTAAGTATGGGTAATTGTCGCACCGATGGATTCCATATTCTGAATCACTGTAGGCGCGGGCGGCGCACCGGCAGTCATAATCTGCAACGGGCGTTTGAATTTGGCATTATTGGCAGTGGCATAAGTTGACATGCCGATCAGAATGGTCGGCGCGGCGCACAGATGTGTGACACCTTCTTTTTCAATCATGCGATAAATCTCATCCGGCAGAACTTTCCGCAAACAGACATGCGTTCCGCTCATGGCGGTCACACCCCATGTAAAACACCAGCCGTTGCAGTGGAACATCGGCAAGGTCCACAGATATGTGGAGCGAGAGTTGAAGCCGATTTCCAGCATTTCACCCAGCGCATTGAGATACGCGCCGCGATGATGATACATTACGCCTTTGGGCAGACCGGTCGTGCCGCTGGTGTAATTGATGGTGATATTCTGATATTCGTCATCCACATCCGGCGTGATCGGGGCGGGCGAACCGGTAGCCAGAAATTCTTCGTATTCCATTCCGTTAAGCGGTTTGTCATTGCTGATGTCGCAGATATTGACATAAGTTTTGACCTGTTTGAGTTCGCCGACTACCGGCTTGATCAGTCCTGCAAATTCAGTATCCGCAAATACGGCTTTGGAATCCGAATGGGCGATGATGTAACAGACTTCCTGAGATGCCAGACGGATGTTCACGCTCACCAGCACAGCGCCGATCATGGGAACGGCAAAATGGGCTTCGAGCATCGGGGGAGTATTCGGGCAGACAAACGCGACTTTATCACCTTTGCCGATACCGATTTTTTTCAAAGCGCTTGCCAGCCGATTGACTCTTTCGTAAAACTCTTTGTAGGTGTAACGTCTGTCGTTATAAACTACCGCTGTTTTGTTCGGATAAACCGAGGCAGAACGACTCAGAAAATTTACCGGCGTAAGAACATCAAAAAAAACTTTGTTTTCAGACATATTTTTTACTTTCCTTATAATTTTAGGTGATAGGTTCGGGGTCAGGGGTGAGGGTAATAACCTCTGACCCCTCGCCTCTGACCTCATTTCTTAATGATGCTCGACATGCTCATAGAAGGGCCATTTGTGGAAGAACCATTCATTCCAGAGCAGCGGAATGATCCACCAGAAATTCCATACCAGCGATTCGCCGTGCAGGAATTTATGCTCCCAATGATGGTTGCCCAATCCCCATTCGCCGAAATTTGCATAGTAGAAGAAAATGTAATTTATTACGCAAAGGACAAGCACACCGACTGTCCGGAACCAGAATCCGCCCCATGAATCCACATCGGAAACCGGCGCGATGTCATCAAAATAATGATGCCATGCAAGGAACGGAATCAGGGTAAAGCCTGCGATTTCAGCGGAATGATACCAGAGGAACCGCAGTTTTTCCGCATCTTTTTCAATATGATGAAGAACATCATTTTCCAGCCATGCCGGAGCAATATTGACGCAGATCAGCGCAAGGATGTAAGCAAGAATCATATTGATGACAAAGGAAATGAGTCCTTTCCAGGGCTGAGGAAAAGGAATCAGCGACCAGGGCTTCATCCGCCATACGTTGGGGGTCATAAACAGAACGATAATTGCCCATTCCCACCAGCCGAACACCCAATGAAGATGGTTGAAGCCTGCGATGCTTTCCCACCAGGGAAAACTCAGACCGAAAGAAGTTCCGAGCGATTTGCCGAACACCAGTCCCCAGAAAGGAACAATAAGAACCGTGTAGAAAAACAGAGTCAGCATTGAACACCAGCCGATTTCAGCCAGGCCTGCTTCGGGCTGAGGCGTATTGCTGGGGCGTACCGGCCATTTTCCGAACAGAATGGTGACAAAGGGATAGCTGTAAAATCCGATCAGAACGAAACAGACCACCGCGCTCTGTGCAAAATGTTTTTCCTTCATTGCATCAAGTGCCATGGGTTTGCCGTCAGGCAGAATGGCTTTGCCTGCTTCGGCAAGGGCATTCAGGTTGCTCTGGCTCAGAAAATTGAATCCGAGTCCCAGAATTCGGTAAAAGACCACGTGAATCACAAACCATACGATAATCAGGTTTACAACGGTTTCCACAATGCCTCGGGTCGGCTGGGGCAGATTCTGGAAGGGCCAGTCCCCGAGGAACATGTGCTGCCACAGTCCGACCAGAATCATCATGGCCAGATACATGACAAAGGGATAGGGAAAAGATGCGACCGGACCTCTCGGATCGCTGAAGATAAACCATGTCACCAGAGCAATAACCGTGAAAGCGGCAAGGGAAATAATGCCCGTAACGGGCTGTCCCCAACGCGGTTTCAGTTCAGCCATAAAAATATCTCCTTTTGCTTTGCACTGCCGCTTACAGAATTTTCTCTACAGGCAAACCCTGCATTCCGAAATTCGTATAGCCTAAGAGGCAGCGCGGGTACGGGTTATTTTTTTACATCTTGATGAAAGCCTAATGCAAACAAGCTCTTATTTTCTGCCCCATTCTTTGTTTCTCAGTTCGACACGGCGGATTTTTCCGCTGATGGTCTTGGGCAGAGCTTCGACAAAGTCAATCTTTCTGGGGTACTTGTACGGAGCAGTCACTTTTTTCACATATTCCTGAAGCTCTTTGGCAAGTTCGTCGCTGGCTTTGTAGCCCGGAGCCAGAATGACAAAGGCTTTGACGATTTCACCGCGGGTTTCGTCCGGGCTGGATACGACCGCTGATTCGGCAACCGCGGGATGTTCGATCAGCGCGCTTTCAACCTCAAAGGGCCCGATGCGGTAACCGGAGGTCAGAATCACGTCATCGGCACGTCCCACAAACCAGAAATAGCCGTCTTTATCCCTGTAGGCTCTGTCGCCGGTGAGATACCAGTCTCCCCGATAGACCGACGCGGTTCTCTGCGGTTCTTTCCAATATTCTTTGAACAGACCTACCGGACGTTCCGGTTTTACGCGGACAGCAATGTCGCCTTCGGCATCAGGAGGCAGAATATTCCCGTTTTCATCAATGATCTGAAGATCAAATCCCGGAGTGGGTTTTCCCATAGAACCGAAACGCGGTTCGATACAGGGAAAACTGCCGCAGAGCAGAACTGTCTCAGTCTGACCGTAGCCGTCGCGGATAGTGCAGCCTGTGGCTTTTTTCCAGACTTCGATGATTTCAGGGTTCAACGGTTCGCCCGCGCCGACACAGTGGCGGAGGCTGGGGAATTTGTAGGCTTTCAGGTCCTGAAGCACCAGCATCCGGTAAATCGTCGGTGCGCCGCACATTACGGTGACAGGATATTTTGAAAGCAGTTCCAGCGTTTTCTTGGGATCAAAACGGTTGGTATGATGAATAAACTGAGCCGCGCCGCAGTTCCAGGGACCGAAATAGCTGCTCCATGCGGCTTTTGCCCAGCCCGTGTCGCTGATGTTCCAGTGCATATCTTCGGGTTTGAGATCCAGCCAGAATTTGCCCGTAACCTGATGTCCCACAGGATAGGAGATATGGGAATGAAGTGCCATTTTCGGCATTCCCACGGTTCCGGATGTAAAATACACCAGACAGTTGTCATCGCCTTTGGTTTTTGCCGTGGCAAAGACATCCGAGGCTTTGGCAAGCTCATCCGTATAGAAGAGCCAGTCTTTTCTCGGCTCGGTGATGACAATCCGCGATTTGACCGAAGTACATTTGTCCTTTACTTCGTCAAATTTTGCGGCAATTTCGTTATTGGTGATAATACACACCGCACCGGAAGTGTTTGCCCGGTATTCCAGATCTTTCGATGTCAGCTGGGTAGTTCCGGGAGCAAGCATGACACCCATTCGGATACACGCGGTAAAGGTTTCCCACCATTCGATATTCCGCGGGAGAATCACCATGACCACATCGCCCTGTTTGACGCCTCTGCCGGCAAGAACATTGGCAAGCCGTTTCGAGGCATTGCTCAGATCGAGAAAGGTTTTCTTGACCTCTGTGCCGGCATCGTCAACCCACCACATCGCAAGTTTTTTCGGGTCTTTTGCCCATTTGTCAATCACATCGCCGGCAAAATTGAAATATTCGGGTCTTTCCCACTTGAATTCTTTATACGTTTTATCGTAATCGGTCATATTGTGTGTCTGGCTCATCCGTTCTCCTTTGTGATGTTTTTTTTCGGTTGAAAAATATCGGTTTCAGTCGGTTAGGAGTTACTCAGTTGCATGATTTTTAACCGCTAATGGACGCTGATAAACGCCAATTAATCAGAAAAATAAATTCAAGTGCGTAAGTCCTAAATATTACAGAAAATAAAAAACGACGAATTTTTACCCGGAATATCGGGTTTTTTCAGCACCCCCTTTCTGCTGAACTGTCGTCCCTTGACTTTCCGGCACAAAATATCGGCAGAATCGAAAATGTGAACGATCGCTCAGTCATAGTTAAATTGTGGCTATTTTATATCTGTCAAATCCGATTTGTCAAACTATTTTTTCAGATTCTGACAGAGGCAGAATCGAAAATGTGAACGATCGCTCAGTCATAGTTAAATTGTGGCTATTTTATATCTGTCAAATCCGATTTGTCAAACTATTTTTTCAGATTCTGACAGATTTTGCTATTTTGTTGCAACACTTTGATATTTCTATATGTCCTCTATTCCCAGTTCCCTGAGTCTGGCAGCCAGCCTTTCAGCGCGCTGTTCTGCCTCTTCAGCCCTCTGCCTGATTTCCTGATATTCTCTTGAAACAAACTCTCTGTAAACCGGATCATCCGACAGCCCGACAATCGGAGGCATGCGATACAGATCAGGAATGCGGAACTGAAAGCCCGGCAAAACAGCGGAACAGATCACATCGCCGGATAAAGGCTGTATTTCCGAATAAGAACCTCTGTGATAAAGACGGTAAAATGCTGTTTCAGCACCCTTCCGGTCCAGAATAAAATATTCTTTAACACCGCTGCGGCAATATTCGGATTTTTTTGTCACCGTATCGCGCTCCGCTTCCCAGTGATCCGAGTCAGACAGAAATTCGAAGCACATATCGAATATCCCTTTGTAACTGCGGTCATACAGATCAATAGGAACAGGGTTTTCGTTCAGAACAACGGCAAGATCAGGTTTGCGGACAGATGTTTTTCCGGGAATCGCCAGCCTGAATCCGATTTCCAGACCGGCTAATCTGCCGACCGGACGGTTTGCCAGATACTCTTCCAGCAGGGAACAGAACCATCGGTACATCAAAAAACTGAGATAATCTCCCATCGGCTTTTCCTCCAGAATACCGTTGTTCCATTCATAAGCACGGTCAGACATTCCATAATACTTTTCCCAGTATTCTTCCTCGGATACAAAATAATCCTGTTCCGAAAGCGGAAAAACCTCTTCATTTTCAGCAATAGGAATCTGCTGTGATAACGTCTCCATACATCACCTCCGCTCTCCATCGTCAGTTGTCCTCATCTGTTCCTGTTCTGGATGTATTGATACCGAATTTTTTGATTTTGTAATTAATGGCTCTGCGGCTGATGCCAAGCAGTTCCGCGGCACTTTTCTGGACGCCTCCGGATTCCTGCAATGCCCTGAGAATGGTATTCCTTTCGCTTTCTTCAAGAGAAAAAGGATTCGATCCTGTCAGATCAGCGTCCTCGACTCCGGGCAGACCCGAAAGCCTGAGATCCTCCGGGTGCAGGACGCCGTCTTTGCAGAGAACTACGCCGCCTTCCAAAGCGTTCCTGAGTTCCCGGACATTCCCGGGCCATGGATAGTTGCAAATCCATTCTACAGTTTTTTCAGGCAGTTTCACCTGGGGAATTTTATGGTTTCTGCAGAAAGTTTCGATAAAATTTTTTGCCAGAACCGGGATATCTGCTTTCCGCTTCCTGAGCGGCGGGACATTCAGCGTCACCACGCGGAGCCGGTAATACAGGTCTTCCCGGAAGCGTCCGGCTTTTATATCTTCGATCAGATTGGCATTGGTGGCGGCAATCACCCGGCAGTCAATCGCTATTTCCCGGACATCTCCCACGCGGCGGATTTTCCGGTCTTCGAGAAATCGGAGCAGACGTACCTGCATTTCCTGAGAAATATTTCCGATTTCATCCAGAAACAGCGTGCCGTGATCCGACATTTCAATCAGTCCTTTTTTATCGCGTATAGCGTGGGTGAACGCTCCGCGGACATGCCCGAAAAGTTCGCTTTCCAGAATCCCGGCCGGGGTCGCGCCGCAGTCAACGACCATAAAAGGCTGTTCCTTTCTGGGGCTTGACTGATGAATCAGACGGGCGACATATTCTTTGCCTGCACCGCTTTCTCCCAGAATCAGCACACTGACATCGCTGGCGCCCACTCTTCCGATCAGATCGAAGAGTTCCGTCATTGCCGGGCTTTCTCCGATATGTCCGGTCTGCCCCGCGGGATTCTTTTTCCGGGGCAAAGACGCGCTGTCAAGGATATCGTGGATTTTTTTCAGCAAATCTCTGCCGTCAAAGGGTTTGGTCAGATAATCCACCGCTCCGGCTTTGACCGCCAGCACCGCGTCTGGAATGGTTCCGTAAGCGGTCAGAAAAATCACCGGAAGCCCCGGAACACGGGAACGCACCTCTGTCAGCAGACCCACCCCGCCCATATCGGGCATTTTCATATCCGAAATCATCAGATCCGCAGAATGATCTTTGAGAATCAGCAGAGCCTCATGCGCGCCTGATGCTTTCAGCACGCTGAATCCCGCGGAAGACAGCCGGGCTTCCAATACCTCCAGAATATGCAGGTCATCATCCACGACCAGAATGCTTTTCTGAGATGCCAACGTATATAATCCTTTCCGTCACTACGGATAAAAAATCATAATTTGCTGATTTTATTCATGTAAAAATACAATTTTCCTCGTTCCCAAGCCCCGGCTTGGGAACGCATCTGCGCCCGAAGCCCCGG
>DYRK01000981.1 GCA_020718785.1 Desulfatirhabdium butyrativorans
ATTCAAAGGAGACATTTTCATGGAAAAGCATCTCTTTACTCTTAACGGCAGTGAAGTCAGCTTCGAGCCGGGACAGACGATTCTGGAAGCGGCTCAGACCTGTCATGTCCCGATTCCGACGCTCTGCCATCTGAAAGGAACCATACCGACCGGCGCGTGCCGTATCTGCGTCGTAGAGGTACAGGGCGCAAGAACATTGCTCCCGGCTTGTTCCACGCCGGTTTCCGAAGGCATGGTTGTTTTGAGCGAATCGCCCAAAGTGATTGTAGCCCGCAAAGAAATTCTGGAACTCATGCTCACCTCTGGCAATCATAACTGTGCGATTGGCGGTTCGGACAAGGGCGGATGGACAGACTTTCAAATGCGCGTGGCAGGTTATGAGGGTTCATCGGAACTCTGTCCGGTCTGGGGAGATTGCAGGCTTCAGGATTTGGCATTTCAGTATCAGGTTCAGGCAGACCGCTTTGTCCACAAACAGACGCCTTATCCGATGGAAACAGTCAATCCCATGATTATCCGGGATTTTTCGCGCTGCATTCTCTGCGGACGCTGCGTTCAGGCTTGTAACGAAGTTCAGGTCAACCGGGCAATCAGCATCGGTTATCGCGGAACGGACAGCAAAATCGTTGCAGCAGGGGATCGTCCTTTGGCAGAATCCGACTGCGTATTCTGCGGCGAGTGCATTCAAGCCTGTCCGGTCGGGGCATTGGTAGAAAAGAAAGCGCGCTACAAATGGCGTCCCTGGGAAATGGAGAAAATACGAACTACCTGTCCTTACTGCGGCGTGGGCTGTCAGCAATTGCTTCATGTCAAAGACGGCAAAATCGTCAAAGTCACCGGCGTTGAAGACGGTTTGCCGAATCAGGGAAGGCTCTGCGTCAAAGGACGGTTCGGCTATGATTTTATTTATTCCGAAGAACGTCTCAAAACGCCTCTGATCCGTGAGAAGGACGGCGGTTTCCGTGAAGCTTCCTGGGATGAAGCTTTAGATTTGGTCGCAAACAGATTCAAGGCAATTATTGCCGAAAGCGGTCCCGATGCTTTGGCAGGTGTGAGCTGCGCCCGGAGCATCAACGAAGATTCCTATAACATGCAGAAACTTTTCCGCGCAGTGTTCAAGACCAATAATATTGATCACTGCGCGCGTACCTGACACGCTCCGACTGTCGCCGGGCTGGCGGCATCATTCGGGTCAGGCGCTATGACCAATTCGTTTAACGAATTTGCCAAAGCAAAGATGTTTATGGTTATAGGTTCGAATATGACCGAAGCGCATCCGGTCGCAGCCACATTTTTGAAAAATGCCATGCTGAAAGGTGCGAAACTGATTCTGGTGGATCCGCGTCGTCATAAACTGGCGGAGTTCGCCGATATTCATGCTCAGATTGCCGTGGGCAGCGATATTGCCTTTCTGAATGCCCTCATGCACGTTCTTATCAAAGCTTTCATCATAAACAGCTTTCGGTCAACGGCGTTATGTGCCTGATCAAGGAGCGTGCTCACGGCAGGTATCCGGGGGTCTTCGGATAGTTTGTACCGGCCGTCTTTTCTGCTGCGAATCCACTCAATAATCTTTTCGGCATTTTCGGCTCCGGCCGGTGCCCGGGCTTCTCAGCAAAACGACGGAGTTTCCGGCCGAAGGAAAAGAGTTTCAGCCCTTTTC
>DYRK01000258.1 GCA_020718785.1 Desulfatirhabdium butyrativorans
CTGCAAGAAAATCAAAATGTTTTTCACATAATGCCGCAGAAGAAGGCTTGCCTTCCGAAAGGACTGACTGCATCATCCATGTAATTTCTCCGAAAGAACCACAGCCTAATGCTGTCGGAATTACGCAATTTTGCAGTGATAATCGTTTTATTTTTTCAAGAACCTGATATTCATGCAGGATCATTTTTTTTGCAGCAGATGTTTCTCCGATTTTGGCAATTGAGAGCATATCGCCTTTTTCATCAAATATCAGCGCGGTTACTTTTTGAAAGCGATCTTCTGTTCCCAAAGAAAATGCAGCAGCAATATTGCGTGTATTCAACACCTTTTCCCACTCAAAGCAAAGTTCTCCCATAACAGAAGTCGAAATAATTCTTCTGATGTTCTCAGATACCTCCGCATATTCTGGTGCAACCTTTAATGGCTTCAATAATTTGAAAATTCCGATACGCGCGGCAATCATGCCCACTGTTTTGAATACTTTTCCATATATCGAACCCGGCGCATACAGCATGAATGCCTGTGCCTGTGCTTTCGGTGCCAGATCGGGAATCAGCAGTCGTGGTCTGCTCTTCGGCAATGCAAGATAGCGATTCATCGTTCCCTCAGAACTTCTTCATAAATGGCATTCAGCCGTTCTCCGATATTATCCCATACATAATGACTACGGACTCTTTCCAATGCGCCTGCGGAAAGCCGTTCATACAAAACCGAATCCGAAGCGAGTTTATTCAGCCCTTCAGCAAGTCCCTCAATAAATTCATCAGGGGAAGTCAGAGGAACTTTTATGCCGCATTCATGGGTTACATATTCTCCGGGTCCTCCGAAATCCGAACAAACCACCGGCAAACCTTTTGCCATAGCCTCGATCACTACCATTCCCGCGCCTTCAAAAGAAGGAAACAGGAACACATCGCTTTCTGCCATGATCTCAAGTACTCGGCTTCTCGGAATCTGACCCGCAAAATTCACCGCATGAGAAATATTCAACTTTTTCGTCAGGCTTTCCAATTCTGCCCGCTGCTGTCCGTCTCCGACAATGGTGAGCCGCGATAACGGATGATATGCAAGATGCTTGGCAAACGCATGTAATACCAGTGGAAATCCTTTGATGGATACAAGCTGCCCTACGGATAACACCCGAAGATAATCGTTCTGTTTCTTTCTGAATGTCGGTCTGATGAAATCAGGAGTAATTGCATTTTGAGAGATATTGCTGATTTTTTTTTGTATAACTTTGGGAAATCTTTGTTTTACTTCATTATTGATTGCAATAATTCGCTTTGCCCGTGATACGACATCAGCCAGCAACATATCTGTTTTTGCAAGGATTCTTACCCCGTAGCGAAACACATTGTCTTTTTGTCCCGAAATACCTAAGAACGGTATAAATGCTGATGGAATATAGGGATTTGCACCGACCGGACCCCATATAAACGGAATATTGCCAAATCCGAGTCCGGGAGTCATATACATATTTACAAAGGTGATATGATGGGCAATATCAAAATCAATCTCTTTTCTGAGTTTCAAAGCTGTTTTTAACGCAAGAATCTGCCAGAGATAGTAGTAAAGGTGAACTCCACGCCTTCCCTTTTTCCAAAAAGCCGCCCATTTCGGTATATCAACATAAATAAAACGAAGGTTATCTGTTTGATATTCTTTAAGGTATTTTTCAATATTATCACGATTGTTTGTTCGTGTAATCACCCATGTCTTGTGAAATCGTGCAATCTGTCTGACCCATTGCCACCCAACTTCCGGCTCAGAGCCTTTTCCGGGTTCGCAGGCATACGCTGAAACAAGAACTTTCATAATTGATTTTCCTTTTCTATAAGTCTGTGTAACTTATCAACAATTTCAGAAGATTCTTTTAATTCGCATAAAGGCGTCAATTGTTCAAAAACATATCCCAAATCAAGCTTATTTTTCTGTCGCATCAGGATACCTTCAATATCAGCCCAGTCTTTGAAGCGATCTGCAAATGCTTTCAGAATAATCAGATCCTCAGCAGAACATGTCATCACTTCGCAGTTCGGGGAATATCGGAACAGACTGGCACGTTCAATCATCTGCTGCTCAAATGGCAAGCCGCCAAGCGACAAGTCAACATCAGCACCGTTTGATGCGGATAACAGCAGGATTCGGTTGAGCAATGCAAAATTCAAAGCATCGGAAATTCGCGGAAAGAATGATTTCAGAATTTCTTCAATATATTTTTCTTCTTCTCCGAATCCTGACAACAGGCATAGATCAATATCCTGAGTCATTCGGATTTCACCCCAACGGATTACAGCAAGCCCGCCGATAAAACAGAATGCCCATTTTCGGTTCTGCATGAAATTCTGAATTTCCATTGCTGCATCAAACAACGGGTTCATCATCTGTTTTTTTCTCATTTTCGTAAAAAATTTCTGCTGCTCGATCAGACCGCTGGTTATGCGGGGAATTCTGTTATCGAAAGCCCATTGCAACATCCCGTTAATCATGGGAATATCCGCTTCATAATCATAATTGCAAAGCTCATCCTGCTTTATTTTTTTCAGGGATATCGCTGCCTGTTGCCAGCCTGAAAACCATTGTTTACTGTTTTTTTCAGTCATCTCAAAACGCATCGTCCCTCTGAATGGCTTCGATGGTTTTAATACATTTTCTGCCTCCGAGTGCTGAGATAATTCCGTTTTTATTTTCCCATAGTTTTTTATGAGTATAACGGCTGTATCATGTCTGAAATCAGCCTCCGAGCGGAATGCTTCCACCAGAATAGCGATATCTGGAATTGATTTCTGAAGATATTATTATAAGTTATGAGCGTTTTCTGTAAATACTGTTTTTACTCCGCTCGGCTCGGAAATCCTTCTGAGCCATTCAATCATATCAAAATCCCGATCAAAACTTATAATAACATTAATGGCGAATTCCTTACAGAATAAAGCTATCAATGAATCGTTGAAATTCAGTTTGCCGGAAGTATCCTCTATCAACCCGATCACATCAGGATACATACGGGGGATTTCCGGTGAAATCCATGTGATATTTTCCATAATGATTTGTTGTTTAAACTTATTCAGCAACGCGGAAAACTGATGGGATCGCTGCTGTTCTTCCGCTCTGCGAGCCATTACGCTGATAGTTTCATTTAGAACGCAATCGAGATAAATCAACCGAACATCTTCGACTTCAAGGCTATTGAGCAGAGTCTGTGCCTGTGAATGCCATTTATCGCGGCTGTCTGTGAGTGCTACAAGAACATTGCTGTCAATAACGGCCTGCTTATTCATTCCTCTCCTCGAAAAGCCTCTCCGTGTCATCCAGAGCATCTCCTCCCCAGTTGACAATACCTGTCAATCCGTTAAGCCCTGTTGCAGGGACAGCTCTGATAATCGGGACATCATTGATACGTTCTTTGATAAACATAGCAAAACCAATAAGTTCAATGATTTTTTTCTCAGGTAAATCATCTAATATTTTATTCAGAACTTCCTTATAAAACCCCGCAGTATTCTGTGTCTGAATATCAGCCGATTTATAAGATATATCCCTGTAAATTGCCTCAACAGCTTTATACATTTTTTGCCTCCGTTTTTTCGATGACTTTTCTACAGATTTCCCGGACAATCTCACTGACAGGTTTTGTTGCATCAATTATATATGCGTTGGAAAGTTCGTTCATCAGCGCGCGATACGAGTGAACTTGCCTTTTTACTTCATCTGCCGGAACTTCCTGTTTACGGGAAAGAATGACTTCCGGCGGAGCGTCTAAATAAATAACTATATCAGGTTGAGGGATAAATTTCAACAGACTTTTTGCGATCCATTCGGGCAGTTTGATACGCGCTCTCAGGGGATCAACTATAAAATCATAATAATAACGTTCAAATATGACCAAGGTACGCCGCCATCGGGCATAAGGAGCAATTTTAAGCATATATCCGATGATATAATCTGCTGCATAGTATAACAGCCGTATCAGAGATGCCGGTATTCCCGATGGCACCGCACTGTGTGGGGCGGTTACCGGAGACGAGGTTTCGACAGATCGGAACCAACGAGACGGATGCGGGAGATCAGCTAATCGCGGCAACAAACCGGGTCTGAGATGCAATCTTTTCGGAGGACCCGTCAGATATATATGACTTAATGCTTCCAAAACTTCATAAGCAACAGCAGATTTGCCGCAGCCGTCGGGTCCGACAAGTGCAAGCGTAACACCGTAAGATATGGGCGGAATACGCCACCTTATCCCCTCGAACACCCGTTTAAGTATCAGCCGCCACTGCACCGGACCTTTTCGGATTGCCTGAAAAACAATAGTACGATTCAGAGTTTTATAGAGATGTTCGGATTTTTCAGGGTTATTATTCAGAAAAGCTTCATATAGTTCTTTACCGAGCCTCTCTCCGAAAGACTGAGATAAGATGTTCATAGCAAGATCGGGATGTTGTCGGGCTGCTGAAACCACAGGCTCACGATATGCTGCTTTTCCTTTTCCATGACTCAGGACTCTGGTGAACCAACTCAGCATTGCTTCATCAACCGGATTGGAAATATAAAAATTCTTATATTTCCGACGACGTGCCAGAATTGATTCGGCATCGAAAATCGGCATCCCCAGACGCGCTTCTTCGCCGTGAATATGAAACTGAATCGCAAACAGATAATTTTCTTCTGTCTTTGCAATACGATATTCAAGCCAGCCTGCTCCGTGAAACGCCTGCACAACAGAACAGCCCGCCTCTTTTGCAGCTTTTTTCAAAAGACATGCAATATCATTCAATTTTTCCGAATCTGTCAATATGTCAATATCTCCGTCAATTCTTACGGATTTCGGCAGTTCTTCGTAATTTCTCAAAACCGCATACGGAATATTGTCGCATTCGAGATGATGAAAAAATGATGTCAGCAATTTTTCCAAAGGTATCAGGCTTAATTCGAGCATTGCATGCCATCCCTTATCGGATTTTCCGAGCCACAATATAATAGTGCATAGACACAAGCTCTTTCAACGGCAGAGGAAGATAGTTGAAACTATCCAGCAGCCATGAAAATGGTTTGTTCTGGCATCTCGGAATATCGAAATAAATTTTATCTGCAATTTCAAAGCCGGTCATGGATAAGAGTTTTTTGGCATTTGCAGTAGAAAACGAATACAAATGTGTTCCTCCAAAATAATCCAGTCTGAACAATTTGCGAATCAGGCAGTTTTCTATGGGCAGCCCCAAGACAAAAATACCGTTGTGCGTCAATATCCTATTAATTTCAGCCAACGCTTTTATCGGTGCAGGCAGATGTTCGAGTGCATCACCGCAGAATACCGCTTCAAATGAGCAATCATCGAACGGAAGCCCGTCTTCGATATCTCTTTCGATAACATTCAAGCCCTTGTTTCTGATATGTTCTATCAATTTTATCTCCCGTTCTATTCCGACAGAATCGGAGCGAAACAGAGAAAGATAATTTCCCGAAGCACAGCCCACATCCAACACTTTTTTGCCGAATAAGTATGGAAAAACATATCTGAACGAAGATGTTACAGTATGTTTTCCGCTTAAACAGATATCCACAAAACCGGAATAATCAGCCTTTTGCATAACAACCTCCTCTTAAATCAGGATGTCAGTATCAAAACCAAATCCTGATGCAAATTATTTATATTATAACATCGCTACTCTTTGAATCACTTCTGATTTCTTCTGCAATTCTGATGATCTGCGCTACTCTGTTTCTCTCATCATGTCCGTCTCGGACACATCTGTCGCGTCCTGCTTCGGCAATATGCATCCGTTCTTCATCATGGCTTAAATAGTACTTGATTTTCCTCAGCAGACCTTCAGGAGAATCATAATATACCGCTTCTTTGCCGTCTGTAAAAAATTTTTCCAATTCGGGAGTTCTCGGAGCTATCATCATTGTTCCGCAAGCCGGAATTTCAAAACACCGCCTTGTATATCCGTCCCGATTTTTGACAGAAAGAAACACAAGTGCAATTTTTGCAGATGAAATCAAACAGCTGTATTTTTCCCCCAATATTTTTTTCCCGATAGCCATTTCACCAAGCCGTTTATGCTTTTTCTGAGCATTTTCCCATCTTGAACCATAAATTTTCAGATTAATTCCATTTTCTATTAAATATTCAAGGACTGCTGCTCGATTATCGGGTTCGTAGTGGCCGATGAAAACAACATCGCTATGTTGTTCGACAGACATCGGATGATGACGATAACTGAGATAATACGGAAGCAATAATTCCACACGCTTTGCGCCGTATTGTTCGGCATCCGAAATATTGGAAGGTCTGTACACCAATGTAGCATCGGCTATGGTAATACTGCTGAGATAATGTCTCATCGTAATATTTAAAAGCCCTCCTGTGAAGGGATTGTCATTATGATAAAGCAACAGCACCGAATCCGGTTTGATTCTTTTCATGCGCTTAAGCGTTTTCGGAAGAATCAGATCAGAACGATTAAGAAAAACCACTCCGGGTAAATATGTCTCGAATTTTTTTAATAACGAGGCATTCAGATCGGATAACAATATTGAACATCGTGTTCTTATAAGCTGGTCAGACAACCATGTATTTGGCAGATAATCATCCGTTTTAAACGGAATCACCTTCCATCCGTGATGTTTGAATCCTTCGGATAAGGCATCTTCATAGATATCCCAATGCCAATTACCTACTATCATTACTGATTCAGAATTACTCATAGCGTTCACCATCAACTGTCTTGTTAAGAAAATAATCCAATTTATGTGTATGAGCAGCCAACTCTTCGGATACGGGAACTTCGGCACTTTTCAAATTTGAAGCGTTGTTGGAAGCCAAAGACAATAAAATCCAAAGAATGGGGTTTGACACGAGCTTGTTATTATGCCCCATGGAATATATCAGGTCAAAAACAAATATGCCAACTAAACACATCCGAATCAGTTCCGAGCGCGCCTGCATAATCTTTCTGAATATATTCAGATATAAGATCGCCAGCAGAATAACTCCTACAATGCCATAGTATCTGAAGTAATAGCCGAACTGATTATGATGTGTCGGCGTTGCGGATGTCGCCATCAGAGAATTGATAACATAGCCCGGTATATCGGCGTGTTTAATGAATATCTCCCATGCTGCTTCTTTGGATATGCCGAATAGAGGCGATTCTTCCAAAACTCCTTTAATCATATAATAATTTGCTGTAAATCTATGCTCTTCGGTAAGATTAAACTCTTTATCCTGAAAAACATAAGTAAATTTTTCTGTAATTGCTTCTTTGGCAGCGAATAAGGAAAATAATATCGCTCCTATCAAAACCGTATATTGAAACATCTTTTTGAATGACATTTTTTCAATAAAAAAGTGTGATACAAGGATCGCCGGAATAATACCGAATATGGCGGCACGGGTCTGAGTGCTAAACAAAATCAAGATGCTGAACGATAGGGCTATCAGAAATACAATTTTTCTCCTTTTATAGAAGAAGAAATAGAGCATGATTATCAGAATCGCCATATCTTCGGCAAATCCTATGACACTGTAAATTG
The DNA here is from genome assembly GCA_020718785.1 of Desulfatirhabdium butyrativorans. GTDB lineage: Bacteria > Desulfobacterota > Desulfobacteria > Desulfobacterales > DYRK01 > DYRK01. The sequence continues at coordinate 7,540 of DYRK01000258.1, forward strand.
CTCCGCTGACGCGATATCCGCTTGCCGTTGCCGGATCAATAATTGCTGTTGAGCTGACTGGTCCTATATTAGGAATAAGCGTGCCAAGGTTATGCCCGATCCCGAATATCTGAAGTAAGGCAAAAAGCATGGAAAATCCAAATATGATGAGATACGGCTTCAGGATATTCATATCCGATTTCTTATCCTCAAAAATTGGCAGAAAAAGAATAGCAGGAACATTGACAATCCAGTCTTTAAAAGATTCAAACGGATTATTTTTCAAAAAATCCGAGATCAGTATATAAGTGATAAATACCATAGCCCACAACATCACGGATTTGGTGTTATCTGCTATCGTTGACACGCTGAAGAAAGGGTTGACAAAGGCAATGTATATAACAACCAACAGAGCAAATGAAAAAGCCCTTACCGTGAACGGAGGCAATATGATGTAATACTCCGCAAGTATCAGCACCGATATCAGGACAAGTATTTTACAAAAATCAAAAAGTTTCAGCATAAGACACCCTCCTTAAAATACAAACAACTTTCCGGGTAAAAACGAATTGATGAAATCGGATTC